>CAZDQI010000014.1:0-14541 GCA_964507765.1 uncultured Candidatus Saccharibacteria bacterium | reverse complement strand
ATTACAGAAACAGAAATAATCCCCGAAGCAAGGGAAATAAAAGTATTTGTTGATCCAAATTTACTATCAGCCGCTATTGGGAAAAATGGCCAAAATGTTAGATTGGCATCTAAACTAACTGGTTGAAATATTAAAATATATTCATCAATTACTTCTACTGAAGTAAAAGTTAATGAAGAATAATAAAATTTTAAACAATTATTTATGAAAACAACTCAAAAACAAATAAATGATAGCAAAATTGAAATTATATTTGAATTTGATCAAAGCGATGTTGCTTTGCATTTAGAAAAAGCAACCAAAAATTTATCAGAAAATATTAAAATTGATGGTTTTAGAGAAGGGAAAGTACCAGCTGATATTGTTAAAAAAACAGTTGGAGAAGTTAATTTGTATGACGAAGCTTTAAAATTAACTATTCAAAATGCATACCCTGAATATGTTGAGAAAAATAATTTATGAGTTATAGCCTCACCAGAAGTTGTAATTACTAAATTTGTTCCTGACGGTGTATCAGAATGCAAGGTTACAGTTGAAATAATCCCTAATTTAAATTTAAAAGATTACAAGGAAAAAGCTAAAGAAGCATTAAAAGATAAGAAAGAAGTTAGTGTTGAAGATAAAGAAGTTGATGATACAATTAATTGAATTTTAGAATCTAGAAGTTCTTTTAAAGAATTAGATAGAGAAGTAAAAGAAAATGATATTGTAGAAGCTAATTATGATGTTGTTGTTGATGGCAAAAACCAAGAAGAATTAAAAGCTGTAGATTATAAATTCGTAGTGTCTAAAGAAAAATCATTTCCAGAATTAAACAAAGATGTTATTGGTATGAAAAAGGGAGATGCAAAAGATATAGACATTGTATTTAGTAAAGATTTTTTTATTGAAGCACTGAGAGGCAAAAAAGGTGTTATAAAATTAACCTTAAATAAAATATTACAAAGAGAAATACCAGAATTAACTGATGAGTTTGTTAAAAAATTAGGTAAATTTGAAAATGTAGATGCTTTTAAAAAGAATATTAAAGACGGAATTTTAGAAGAGAAAAAATTAAAAGAGGAAGAAAGAATTAGATTAAATATTTTAGAAAATATTAGAAAAGACATAAAAGTTGAAGTGCCTGAAGTTCTAGTTAATAAAGAAATTGAAAGAATGTTAGGGGAAGTGAAATATAAAATTGCTAATATGGGAATGGAGTTTGAAGAATATTTAAAACAAGTCAAGAAAACAGAAGAGGATATTAAAAAAGATATGTATGATGATGCTAAGCAAAAAGTATTGAATATATTGATTTTAAGAGAAATAATCAATTTAGAAAAAATCAGTGTTAGCTAAAAAGAAATTCAAGAAAAATCACAGCAAATTGTTAATGATATTAGTTATCAAAACCCGAATGCTAAAGATATTGATATGAATACTATTAATAGTTATAGTGAAGAGATTTTAAAAAATGAAAAAGTTTTTGACGTTTTAATGAATCAATAAAATTTAATAATTATATTAAATTTAAATTATGAATAAAAAAATAACTTCTCAATTAATACCAATGGTAGTTGAAAAAACTCCTTCAGGGTATGAAAGAGCTTTTGATATATATTCTAAATTATTACAAAATAGAATTGTCTTTTTGTCAGGACCAATCGATGATGATATGGCTAATACCGTTATAGCTCAATTATTATTCTTAACTCATGAAAACCCAGCAAAGGATATTGAATTATATATTAATTCTCCTGGTGGATCAGTTAGCGCAGCATTGGCTATATATGATACAATGCAATATATAGAATCTGATGTTTCAACAATATGTATTGGTATGGCTGCTTCAGCTGCAGCTTTGATTCTTGCTTGTGGTCAAAAAGGAAAAAGGTTAAGCTTGCCTAATTCAGAAATACTATTACATCAAGTTATGGGAGGAGCTGAAGGTCAAGCAAAAGATATTGAGATATCAGCTAAACATATTTTAAAAGTAAAACAAACTGTTAATAATATTTTAGCTATGCATACCAATAAACCAATTAGCCAAATTGAAAAAGATACTGATCGTGATTTTTGAATGTCGAGCAAAGAGGCTTTAGCTTATGGAGTAATTGATGATGTTATTGGCCCTAAAAATAAAAAAGGAAGTAAAAAGAAGAAATAATAAAATCAGCCGTTATGGCTGATTTTTAATTACAAGGTTAAGTTTGTAAATAGCCCTGATACTTTAGTGAAAATAAAGATTGACGATAATACAATTATTAAAATTAGTAATTTGATATTTTTATTCTTAATTGCAATAAAAATTAAAGACAGAAGGAAGAATATGAAAAAAGAATTAAATAAAAATCAGATGCTTTTGTCATAAGAAATAGTATAATATTGAGGAGGATTATTAACAAAATAATTATCAATAAATAGATATCCAAATGTAGGGGTAAAAATGGTTAGAAAGGCAAGGTAATTACTTATGCTTGCTTTTTTCTTATGAATATATTCTTCAATAATGTTAAATATCAAAATACTGATAGTAAGAAATAGTAAAATAAATAGGAATAGGCCATGGTCAAAAAAGTAATTATAAATATGAACACCAATATCGAAATAATTAAAATTATCAAAAACATTTACAGTAAGAAACAATAATATAATAGAAGAAGCATATAGACTAAGAGATTTTCATGTATTAACCAGTGACTTAAAATTATCTTTATAAGAGGCTGTTTCAGCTAAAGCAAATATAAAACCACAAGTACATAATAATACTAAGAGCTTAAATATAAGACCGCCAAAATCTTTTAAATTAAAAAACAATGCTGATCAGAGAATTGTCAAAACGAAACTAATAAAAACAATTATTTTTGATTTAAAATTGTATCACAATGGAGCAAAACCACCTAATAATATTAAAGCATATCAATGAATATCAAATTTTATTTTATATTTATTAAATAAATATCATAAAACTAGATTAATGCTAATAGGTATTAAGGCAATAATTATCTTAGATAATATTTTTGGTATATAATTCTCAAAAAATCAAATAATTTTATCAAAAAATAATATTAATAGAAAGCCACCAATAAGAAAAGGCAACCTAATAGCTAAAAAAATATTTTTTCAATTAACAAAAATTACTATTAAAATGCTTAGTCCTAATAGTAAAGATGAAATATTAATGTGTTTAGTTTGCTTTTTCATTTTATATTTTTCTTATTAATACAAACGGGGTCATTTCGTCATCTTGGCCCATGGGATTATCTAGTAAAATTTCTCTTAAAAGAATGTCTTTTATTTCTACACCATTACTTTTAGAGATAATTTCAGTATTGATATTATTACCATCAATAATGATTGTTTTGATGTTAAGATTTTTTTCTATTTCATTACATGTTTCTTTAGGATCTTTTGGTGGAAGAATAGCATATTCAGTGTATGGATACATAGCATCAGGGTTAAATCCATCTATTTCTGATACTCGATTTCCAGCTATTTTTCAAAAATATCCTGGTTTGCCTAAAAGTTTTAATACGCCTCCAATAATAATTGCTAATATCATGCGGGGTCAGCCAGCAATATCAATAGCTACTTGCATTTTTGCTGGTAGCGAAAAACCAATATCATTTGGGTATTTTTTTACAAATTTCGTTATTAATTTTGCTAAAAAACTGACTTTTACATTCGAAATATGTCTAATGTTGTTTTGGCATACAGAAACAACTTTTTCTGATATGGCCAATATATCATCTTGTTGATATAACGGTTTTACATATTGATTAATTATATCTTGAACATTCTCACCAAAATCAATTTTATGAGTTTTAATTAAAATACGTTCAAATTGGATATTATTAATTTGTTTTATATTAGAATTCATAAAATTAATTTATTTTTTCTTTTAAGATTATTATTGAGTATTTATGATTATTAATATTATACCATATTTTATATTAAAATCACTACAATCACTTGTTAGTATATTTTAATTCTTATATTGATTATATAAAAGTTTTAGTCTTGTGACAACTAAAGTACATGGTTGTTGATTATTTTTTTAGCGTTGAAATAAATAAATTTTAGCCTTTATTCATTTGATTTTTGGTTTGACCATTTGTTATTTTAAAAACGTGTGTGTTTTCTGGAGAAGAGTTTTCTGAAAGTAAAAGTAAATCAGCATTACCAAAATAAAATTGTTGTAATGTTTTTTCTCAATCTAGATTATAGAAAGCAGCATATATCATTTTACCAATATCTCCATGAGTTACTATTAAAATATTTCCTTCCTTGTTTTCGCTTTTGATTTTTTTAATAATTTGGTGGCTTCTTTCAACTAGTTGAGGAAATGTTTCTGCGCCTTCTGGGTTTAAAAAGTAGGTTATATCTTGAGATTGTAAGATGTTAGGAGAACATAATTTAATTATATCAGAGTGTTGTTTGCCAGTCATTATTCCAAATTCACGCTCAATTAAATCAGTCATAATAACAGGAGAAGGGCTATTAGTTATGGTTGAAATTATTTCCGCTGTTTTTAATGCTCTTTTTAGAGGAGAACTATATATTTTATTAAATTTTATTTTTGATTCAACTATTTTTGATCCAACATGTTTGGCTTGATCAATTCCTATTTCTGTTAATGGATTATTTCTTCGGCCATTAAGTATTCCTTTTATATTATCCTTGTCTTGACCATGCCTGACCATATATATATTTAACATAATTAATAGTATTTATTCTTTGTAAAGTTTTATTCATCCGAGTTTTAATCATAATTTAATTTCATCATATGATTGAACATTTTTTCCTGGCATTTTTAAAAGTATTATTTCAATTGATTTATTGTAAATTAAATTTTGAGCAATTCCAAAACATATTTCAGCAAATGTTTCAGCTCCAATATAGCCCTGAATATTGTTTTTATCTTCATTCATAACAAAGAGAGTGTCTGCTTGAATTATGTTTTTAAAAAACTCTTTATACTCTTCAGGATATTTTTCTAAAAAAGAATCCTCTGGAATAAAAGAAGGGTAATCAATTACAGAATACCCTTTATTTTGTCAATAATTTTTTCAAAACATAACTTTTTTTTGAAGGGATGAGCTTCCGGCTATTACAACTTTATTTGTCATAAAAATAGATTAAATATTGTTTAACTTTTTATTATTTCAATTTTAAATTATTTTTATGCCTTTCTTTGTCTCGTTTTGTTTTTTTATCGAGGTTTTTTTGTAATGCTTTAGTAAGATCAACTCCTGTTTGATTGGCAAGGCAAATTAAAACAAATAAAACATCTGCTAATTCATCACCTAAGTTATGACCTTTGTCAGATTTTTTAAAACTTTGATCGCCATATGTTCTAGTGATAATACGAGCAACTTCACCAACTTCTTCAGTAAGTTGGCCAAGACTTGTTAATTCAGAGAAATAGCGAACTCCTATTGTTTTGATTCAGTTGTCCACAATCTCTTGTGCTTCTTTTATTGTTAATTGAGACATAAGAATAATTTTATTAATTTATTAACATCGGGGATAAAATAAGTTTTCGTAGTGGGGCAGAGAAAATTATGGGTCAAGCAATTTTCTTTTTATTCCTTGCTATATAACCCGAACGTAGCGAAGCGAGAGCGCAACGTGACTTGAGTAATTTTTAGGTGTGTTCTCAATTCTTTTCAGTCAAGTCAATTTCTAACTGATTAACAACTACAACTTTACTCTTTTCAAAAACATTCACTAAATTAGAATATTCTTTAAATAAATCAAATGTTTCTATCTCTTTAAAATCAAATTGAATTTGTAGGTATTTGTCTTTTTGAATTTCTTTCATAAAAATATCTAAATTAAAATTTTCTACAGGAAAAAGAGTTTGATTGAAATCTACAAATCTATATATCTTAACATTTGATTTATTTTTGAGTTCATTAAATAACTCAATATTGAATGTTTTTGATTCTACAATAAATACAAAATAAATTTCGTCATTATATAATCCAATTTCACAAAAATCCGTTTTAATTGTCGGCAAATCTTCTTTTATTAAGTTGCCGGAATTATCATAATTATTCTTGGTGTACTCTAATTCAGAAACGGATTTTTTTGATTTAATTAAAAGTTCGCGAAATTTATTTAGATTTTTAATATCCATCTGTTTATCTAAAGGAGGATTTGAAAAATATGCCCGTACATCAAAATCAGAATCTATTAATTCAATCATATAGAAATCAGGTTTTTTCATTATTTTAAAACCTGGTTTTGACAAGTATTTTTTCTCAAATTCAGGAAAATTGGAAATTGTAAAATCGGCATCGCCTCGTTCAGGTCTGGTAGGATCATAAATACGAATTTTTAACAATTTCAAAACACCTGAAACAGTTTCCAAAGACTCAATGCGAAAAAGCAAACCTGACGGAGTTTCTTGAATAACCTTTCCAATTTTCTGAGCAACTTCAAGAAGTTCTTCATATTCTTTTTCGCTTTGAGAAAAAATACACGCATAATTTACGGGCGTATTTTTATATTCAATGTGCTTATTCTTGAGAGCTGTAGCTTTCTCAACAATGCTTTTTACTAATTTTTTCAAATCCTCCTTCTCCATAAGATTACTAAATTACAATTGACTTAAATAATTTGCTAAAGTTTGTTGGCCGAGTAATATTGCGCATAATTCGTTATTATGCGAAATACTTTTCGCATTTCAACTTATATATTACATAAAATTATGCTATTTTTTTGTTTATATAATTAATTATATTTTAACATATTTCAAAAAACATGCAAGCATTACTATAAAAACTTAAAAAAGTAAAATTAACTTCTAAACATCACTAGATGATAATTAAAAAGATTCTGGACTTTCGTTGCTCCAAAATCATTTTTTTCAGTATCTTTATTTTTTATGTGTTTTGGTTCGATTTTTAAATATAAAAAGATAAATTTTATACATTCTGCTATGTGTGGTGCTGTTTATTTAGCCATCCAACCTCCATCTACACAAATTGTTTCGCCAGTAACATAGTCTGAGGCTTGCGATGCAAGAAAAACAACTGCACCTTGCAAATCGGTAGAATCTCCTCATCTTCCTGCTGAGATTTTTAACAAAAGACTTTTGTTAAGTTTTAATTATTACGTAATTCGGTTGTCATATCTGTCTTCATATAGCCCGGGGCAATCGCATTGCAATTTATACCATATTGAGATCATGAGTTAGACATTGTTTTAGTAATGCCAACTATACCAAATTTACTTGCTGTGTATGAAATATCTCTTGTTCCGCCTTGAAATGAAAGCATTGAAGCCATATTAATTATTTTTCCTCCATTACCTTGTTTGATAATCATAATTTTGAAAAATAATTAATATTTATAATTTAATATAAAATCAACATTTTGTAAATTGGCGGAGAGGGAGGGATTCGAACCCTCGAAGGATTTAACTCCTTAACACGTTAGCAGTGTGTCTCTTTCAGCCGCTCAGACACCTCTCCTTAATTATTTTATATGTTTTGGATTGTTGCTTTTAATTGTTTCTAGAAATATTTTTACATATTTTTGATTCTCTATTCTAACATCTGTTTTGTTTTTTTAAATAATATTTAATTTTTAAATTTTCTAGTATTTTTGTAAAAAACAATATTACGGGTCAAGAATAATTTCTAAATGCTATTTTTTTATATTTATATTTTTTATGATTAGATTGATATTTATGCCAATAAACGCACCCATCAGTATCAAATAGTCCTCTAATGCAAGCTATAGAATATTTTTTAGTTTTCAGTATTCACTTTGGGATTTCAACCTGTTGTAAAGTTTTATTTCCTATGATAATACCTACTTTCAAATTTAAATATTTTGATAAATTTCTATTAAATACATTGTAGGAATTTATCGAACGCTCTTTTCTATAATATACATGAACTTGAGTATTAAATAATTTTGCTATTAATTTTTCAACGAAGTCACCATAATCTTTATCATACTTGTAGTGCAAAGTAATGCTTAAACCATTTTTGTTTAAATGCCCATCACCTATCATTATTCCAACAAATTCAGCTAAATCAACTGACAATTTAATTTTATTTATTTGTGTACTTCTACTTTTATTTCATTTTTTTCATTGTTTCAATCTAAAATTTTCATCACAAGGTATTCTTCCGTACTTTAGATAAGTAGATTCTCAGCCTTTAATACCATTTTCTTTCTGTATATTTACTATATTAATTTCATTTTTAAAGTGCAATTTTTGTTGCATTGTATTATATACTAGTATTGGCAGTTTGTGTTTTTCATTAATCCAATCTCTAATTGTTTTGTCGCAAACATTAAACTTTTTAGAAAGTTGTTTATTTGCCAATCCAGTAGATTGCATGTAATGTCTTAAAAATTTACTTTGGTTTCCTTTTGGAAAACTTACCACCAATCCCATATGTTTAAATTATTTTATCTATATAATATTAACATAAAAAGTTGCAAAAAACAAGAGAATATATTAAAATATGGGTATAATAATAAGTTAAAAATCATGAAAACTGATTATACAAATTTACTGAAAGGAAAAAAGGTATTAATTTGAAGTTTAGGCTTACATGGTGGTGGTATTGGCGCTACTAAATTTTTTGCTAAAAACAAAGCTAAGGTAACTGTTACGGATTTTAAAACAAAAAAAGAACTAAAAAGCTCAATTCAAAAATTAAAAAATTTTAAAGATATTAAATATCACCTAGGAGGTCATATTGAAGAAGATTTTAAAAACAATGATTTTATTGTTGTAAACCCAGCAGTAAAACCAACAAGTAAATTTCTTAAACTAGCTAAGAAAAACAAGCAAAACTTAATAACAGATATGGGTTTTATTTTCCAATATACCGATGCTTTTGTTGTTGGAATCACTGGCACTAAAGGCAAATCAACAACAACAAAATTAATTTATGATCTAATTTGTAATGAGGTTAAAAAGAAAACAAATTCATTTTTTAAAAATTTTAATAAAGTATATTTAGGTGGGAATATTAGAGTTTCTCCTTTTAATTTTATTGAAAAATTAGATAGTAAAAGCATTGTCGTGTTAGAAATGTCTAGTTTTCAACTTTTTCATACAAAATATGCTAAAAAAAGCCCTGATGTTGCTATTATTACAAATATCTTACCTGAACATTTAGATTGACATAAAGATTTTGAAGATTATATAAACTCTAAATGTTTAATTTTTAAATATCAAAAAAAGAATGATATTTTAATTGCTGATAAAAAATTAAAAAAATATATAAAAACAGCCAAATCTAAAGTTGTATACACTAATGGAGAAAATATTGATAATGTATATAAATTTGGTAGCACATTTAATATTGATAAGAAAGATATTGATTATATCATTAATAATTTTAAAGGGTTAGAGGGAAGGCAAGAATTGATTGGAGAAATTAATAATCGTAAATTTATAAATGATACTTTTGCTACTCATCCAGCCGCTAATTTATATATGTTAAAAAATTTTGAAAATCCGATAGTAATATGAGGTGGAGTAGATAAGGGTTTTGATTTAAGAATCTTAGGTAAAGAATTTGAAAAAAGAAATTTACGTTTATTTGTATTTAAAGGTTCAGCTGGAGAAAAATTGCTTAAAAAATTAAGTAAAGAATATATTAAAAAGCATGTAACTAGTAATGTTCAAACAATGAATGATGCAGTTGAAATGGCATACAAAGTAAGTAAAAAAGGAGATGCTATTGTCTTGTCTCCGGGAGCAGCAAGTTTTAATATGTTTATTAACGAGGTTGATAGGGGAAAGAAATTTATTAAAGCTGTAAATGCTTTAAAAAAGAAATTATAAGTTGTAAATTGGAATAAATTGTGCTAATATACTTACATCTAAAACATATATTATGGAAATAAAAATCAAAAAAGATAAAAAAGAAGAGACTAAAAAAGCAAAACCTAGTAAAAAGGTTGAGCAAGACATGGTAACAGAGTCATTAGAAAATGTAAATAATATTGTAACAGATGAGGATGTAGAAGAGAAACAATTGAATGATAATTTAGAATCAATTAATATTGAATCTTTAGAGTGAAATTACGAAATAAAAGAAAAAAGTATTTGATTTTATTTGGTCTTATTTGGTATTTCTGCCTTATTTATATATTTTGCATATAAATATGAAAATTGAATGATTGCTTTAATTGTAATATTAGGGTTTGTAATGGTAATTCAAAGAAATAGTAAAATAAATGATTTTAAAATTGATAATGAAGGTGTAAAAGTTCAAAAACAAGATTTTAGATGAGAAAATATAAGCCGTTGTGGAATTGAAGAATTAAACCAAAATGTTTTATTACTGACTATTATTCCTAATTCATTTCCTAATTTTAAAATTTATGTTCCATTTGAAAAAGATAAGGAAAGAGAAGTTTTGTTTTTGATTAATAAGTATTCTAAATTCTCAGATATAAAAAGTAATTTTTTTGATCAAATTACTAAAAAAATAATGTTTTAGTTCATATTTGTCCCCGTAGTTCAACTGGATAGAGCGCAAGTTTGCGGAACTTGAGATTACAGGTTCGAATCCTGTCGGGGACACATATGCCGAGGTGGTGAAATTGGTAGACACGCAAGTTTTAGGAACTTGTGCCTTACGGCATGCGAGTTCGAGTCTCGCCCTCGGCACCAAAGCCCTTTGGGGCTTTTTAAATTATCTCATATTTTCTTTTATTATTTTAATTTTTGCTTTATCTTTGTTGTTCTTTTTTGTTTGTCTATATCCATCTTTTAATGAGCTGGTATAGCTTTTTAAGAAATCTTCTAATTTTAACTGCTTGTATTTACAATTATTAGAAACAATTTCTAATTTAGTATAATCAATATTAGCATATGGTAATAAATCTTCTTCGTCAGCAAATGCTATTTTAATATTGTTTTTTTGAAATTCATGCTCGTGTAAATCAATTAGTTTATATCCTTGTTTTTCTATTAGGGTTTTAACTACATTTCAATCTTGTTTTAAAAATCTTTTTGGTATTAAAATATCGATATCTTCTGGATTTAAATCTTGATTTATTATAATTGATAAACCTAAAGACCCGTATAAAACTGGTATTATGTTAATATGGTTTAATTCTTTTGCAATTTTTATGAATTCTTCATATTTTTCTATCATGTTTTAGATTAAATTATTTTATTTAATTTTAACAAATGCTTTAAAAAAATACAAATAGTTGATAAAATATTAAAAATAAGATATAATTAATAATATTAATTTATTGAAAGTAAAAAAATAATATGGATCTGAATCATATACTATTTATTCCTGATGGAAATCGTAGATGAGCTAAAAAAAGAGGTTTAAAACCATGAGAAGGCCACAAAGCTGGAGGTGAATCTTTTAAAAAGATAGTTGAATACATTGTAAAACATAATACAGTAAAATATCTTTCTTTTTGAGCCATGTCAAAAGATAACTATATTAAAAGGCCAAAAAATGAAATAACTCATTTAATTAAAATTATTAATGATCTTAATATTCAATTTGCTAAGAATAAAGATGTTGAAGATTATGGAGTAAATATACGTTTTTATGGATCTTGAGAAAAGATTTTTGATAAAAAAGTAGTGGCTGGTTTAAAAAAAGTTGAATATGATACAAGAAAAAACAAAAAATTCTTTTTATCAATACTTCTTGCATATGATGGCAAGGAAGAATTGATTAATGCATTAAATAGTATAGAAAAAAGCAAAAGAATTAATGAAAAAACAATAAAGAAAAACTTGTGAACAAAAGATTTGCCAGATGTAGATTTGATTATTAGGACTGGTGTTAATAATGATCCTCATTTAAGTGGCAATGTGCTTTTATGACAAACTAGTTATTCTCAGCTATATTTTTCTGAAATATTTTGACCTGATTTTAATATTGATGAATTTAAAAAATCAATTAACGACTATGCTGTAAGGAAAAGAAGAAAAGGTAAA
Source organism: uncultured Candidatus Saccharibacteria bacterium (assembly GCA_964507765.1). Taxonomy (GTDB): domain Bacteria; phylum Patescibacteriota; class Minisyncoccia; order UBA6257; family JAKLIH01; genus JAKLIH01. The sequence continues at coordinate 2,607 of CAZDQI010000014.1, read as the reverse complement.
TAATAATTTATTAATTTAATTTCAAAATGATATCACCTGATTTAAAAAATATACAAACTGAATCCAAAGAACAAGAAAAAAACGAGAGGAGAGCAAAAAGTATTTTGCATAATTTAGGTTTTGAAAATTTTGAAGAATTACATGATAAAAAAGTTCTAGAAATAGGATCGGGAGATGCTGAATTTGGTCTAATTGCTAAAAAAAATGGAGTTGATATTGTCTGTAGTGATATTAATGATAAATATCAAAAACAAGCTCAAGAAAATGGTGTTGATTATATGACTGTAAATGCATTAGCTACTCCATTTGAAGACGACTCTTTTGACACAATATTATCACATGGATCAGTCCCAATAATTTTTCATGAAAAAGAGAATGTAATAAATACATTAAAAGAAATAAAAAGGATTTTGAAACACGGTGGAGAATTTCGTTTTGGACCAACTCATTTGGTTGCTGGCGCATTAGATATTGATACATTGTTTTCTCCAGAAGAAAAAAATACTATTACTCAAGAAGAAAATACTGAAAGGAGAAGAATAAAATCTTTAGAAGTTTTAAGAAGTTTTGATCCAAATATTACTGAAACAGTAATTAATTTAGACGGTGTATTTCCAAAACTATATTATACAATGAAAAAAATTTAATTTTAAAGCATGATTACAATATTACAATCTTTAATTTTAGGTGCAGTACAAGGATTAACAGAATTTTTACCTGTTTCAAGTTCAGGCCATTTATTATTGCTTGAAAGATTTTTTCAAATAAAAGATAATATTGTTTTATTAAATCTAATGTTGCATTTAGGCACAGTATTGGCTTTAATTTGTTTTTTTTGAAAGGATTTGATATTGATTATAAAACAAAAAGATTGAAATTTAGTTAAAAATTTATTTATTGCTTTTACAACTACAGCTGTTGTTGGATTAATAATTAAAAATTTAATAGAAAACATATTTATATATAGTAATACTTTAATCCCGGTTGCTTTAGGGTTTGTTTTTACGGCTATAATAATGTTTTTAACAATAAGATACAAAGGGAATAGAGATATTAATACTTTAAATCCACTTGAATCAATAAGAATAGGTTTTGCTCAAGCAATAGCTATTGCTCCTGGTATTTCTAGGTCTGGTTTAACCTATTTTACAACTTTAAAATCTGGTATACAGCCTAAAGATGCCTTTAAGTTTTCTTTTTTGTTATCAATTCCTACTATATTAGCTGCTACTGGTGTAGAATTAATAACTAATTACCAATGCATAAGTATGAGTATTAATTTGTCTACTATTCTTGTAGGCTTGATTATTTCCTTTATTTTTGGTAGTTTAGGTTTAATCATATTTAAGAAAATATCAGAAAAATCAAAATTCTGAATATTTGGTGTTTATTTAATAATTTTAAGTATTGTTTTGTTGGTTTGATAATGCGAGAGTAGCACAGTGGTAGTGTGTCTGCCTTCCAAGCAGAATACGCGGGTTCGATTCCCGTCTCTCGCTCAAACGATAAATATATGTTATGGAACAAAATATTTCAGAATACGCCATAGAAGTAAAAAATTTAACTAAGAGATTCTCCCACCTTACAGCTGTTGATAAGGTTTCTTTTAACGTTAAAAAAAGTGAAATTTTTGGATTTTTAGGACCAAATGGTGCAGGTAAAACAACAACAGTTAATATGCTTTGTACTTTAGTAAAACCAACTAGTGGCGATGCTATAATTAATAATTTTAGTGTTAATACTGATAGTTTAGATGTTAGAAGATCAATTGGTATTGTTTTTCAGGAATTAACGCTGGATAATCATTTAACTGTAAAAGAAAATATATATTTACATGCAAAATTGTATGGCTTAGAAAATGCTGAATTTGATAAAAAGCTTTATCAAATAGTTAAATTGCTTGATTTAGAAAATAGTTTGGATTTACCGGTTGGTGATTTGTCCGGTGGGACTAAAAGAAGAATTGAAATTGCTAGGGTTTTAATCCATGAACCTAAAATATTGTTTTTGGATGAGCCAACGGTTGGTTTGGATGCACAAACAAGAAATAAAATATGGGATTATTTATTAAAAGCTAGAAAAGAAATTGGTGTTACTATATTTTTGACTACTCAGTATATTAATGAAGCTGAAATATGTGATCGAATTGGAATTATTGATCATGGAGAAATAGTTGCATTAGATACCCCAGATAATTTAAAAAATATTGTTAATCGAGATACAATTGAAATTCAAACAAAAGACAATTTAAAAAGCATTGATCAAATTAAGTTAAAATTCCCTGGTGCTTCTTTAAAATTGTTGGGCAAAAACATTGTAATTAAAGCTGAGAAAGGGGAGACATTTTTACCAAAAGTATTAGATGTTATTACCGAAGAAATAATTTCAATTAACTTAAAAAAACCATCTTTAGAAGATGCATTTTTAAAATTAACAGGTAGACAAATAAGAGATTAAAATGAAAAATTCTAATTGTAAAAAAGAATTAATGGGAGTATATATTATCTGATACAGAGAAATGCTTTTGTATTTTAGAAATAAAATAAAATTGTTTACTTCTTTCTTTGTACCAATAATGTTAACCATATTCTTAGGCAGTGGATTGGC
>CAZDQI010000013.1:0-14684 GCA_964507765.1 uncultured Candidatus Saccharibacteria bacterium | reverse complement strand
AAAGATTTTTTAAATCTAAGCATTTTAATTATTAGATGTTATTATTTTCCCATTAAATTCCTTGCTAACAGCCCCCTTATTGTATGATATTTTCCCGTTTATAATAACAGTTTCTATTCCCTTTGGTTCTATATTCGGATTATTAATATTAGATAAATCAGCTAAATTATTGGGATTTATTAAAACCAAATCGGCGTCCATACCAATCTTAATATATCCCTTGTTTTTCAAACCAATTTTTTCTTTAGCCAATCCAGATATTTTATAGACTAAAGTTTCGAAAGGTAAAATATCTTTATAACTTGATAAAAATTTAATTATCGAATTAGTTGATCTTTGATCGCAAAAACCAATTTTATTACTCAAACAAACTCCATTAGAAGCAATTATTCCATGAGGATTTTTAATTCCTTTATCAATATTACTAATTGATAAGTTTTTATTAAGCACAATAATTTTCTTTTGAGTCATTAGTAATAGTTTAATAACTGTTTCTTCTACTGTTAAATTCATATTTTTAGCGATAGTATCAAACTCTAATCCTTTCAAAACTGCATATTTTTTATCTATATCAAGTAATATCAAATTTTTATACAAATCTCTGTTTTGCTTTAATTCTTTTATTAATTTTTTAACAATTAACTTATCATTTAAATTTCTTTTAACTGTTTCATCTCCACCAATTAACAATCAATCTGGCATTAAGTTATATAAAGATTGGCAAGTATAATTATATGGATAAATTGAAAAATGAACTTTATTTTTTGATTGAATATTGTAATTGTTAATTAATTTCAAAGCATTATTAAATAAATCAAAATTCTCTTTGTTTTGAACTTTAAATTCTGTAATTAAAGCATTAATATCAGTATTGTTAATTACAGATAAAATTTCTTGAATAGCTAATAAAAACCCAGCATCTTCATTTCTTAAATTAAAAGAAAACAAAGGATTAAATTTTTTAATTTCATCATAAACAGCCATAACTTCTCTTTTAGATATTGCTCTACCCGTTGGATAACCAAAACCAAAAGAAACACCTAATGCCCCTTCTTTCATAGATTGCTTAACAAGAATCAACAACTGTTTTAATTCAAAATCAGATAAATTTTTAAAACTTTCTCCTACTAACCCACTTCTTATCACATTTCATCCAACCAAAGAACCAACATTAACTCCCAAATCTTTTTCACCCAAAATCTTTAAAAACTTTTTAAAACTCCTTCAGTCAGTGTTAAACCCTTGAGTGTCTACCCAAGGTTTAAAACTTAACATTTGGTTTTTAATCAATGGAGCTAAAGAAGAGCCACAATGACCAGTTATAATAGTAGTAACCCCCTGCTTGATTAAATTATCACAAGTTGAGTTAGATAATAATGTCAGATAATGATCAGATAAATTATTAATATCAATAAAACCCGGACATAAATATCTTTTCTCAGCATTAAAAACAAAAGAACACAATTTCTCATCAACGTTTTCTCCTATCTTTATAATTTTGCCCGCATTAACAACCACATTTGATTTATATGGTCTTGTATTCGTCCCATCAAATATTGTAGCGTTTTTAATTAAAATATCATATTGCATATATTGCTTTTATTATATAGTAAATATATTGTAACAAATTTAATAAATTTTTACAATTTTATTAAAAAACTAAAAATTAGAGTAAGCATAATTGGTAACAAAACAAAGCTAAGTGTTTTGTTTAAATTTCAATTAATTATTCTTTTATAAATTTCAATTAAAATATAAAATCAAAAAATAATTAACATTGGAAAAATAAAGAAACCATTAGAAAAATTAAATAAAAATCAACTTATTTGTAAAAATACCAAGAATATAATAACTTTCTCATAAAAAGACCAATTAATTTTATTTAGTTTTTTATACCATGAAAAAACAACTCAGCTTAAAAATAGGAACAATAAAAATACTCATATAAATTTCACATGATTTAAATAAAACAAACAATATAATGCTAAAGTATTATAAAAAAACACTAAAAACAAAAACATCTGCTTAAATGTTAAAAACAAAGGTAAATTATCTTTTATTTCTGGCTTAATATCGATTACCCGAAAATAAAATAAAATAATCATTAAAATAAAGAATAATAAAACAGGTAAAATCTTAAAATTTCAAGAAAATATTAAGCTACTTAAGAACAACGTATAAAGTATAAAAAAATTAATATTCGCCAAACCAGAAATCAATTTTCACAAAACAAGATAAACCAAAATAATAATTGAGCCTAATACAAAATGAATTTTAGTCATTACTAAAAACACAACTAAAACTGCAAAAATTCCAGTTAAAATTGTATGTATAAAATTTGTAAATAACCTTGAATAATTCATTTCTATTTTTTAATTTTAAAATATATATCATCGTCTTTAACATCAGCCGTTACAACACTATTTTCTGATATTTTGTTATTAATAATGTTTTCAGCTAAAGGATCTAATATTTCTTTTTGAATTAATCTCTTTAATGGTCTGGCACCATACTCCGAATCATAACCATTCTTAGCTAATCAATTTTTAGCTTTAGTATTTAAATTCAATTTAATATCCTTATGCTCTAATCTATTAATAACTCTCTTAGTTTGAATCTCGACAATCTTAAACATATCAGAAGGTTTCAACGGATTGAACACAATAATATCATCAACCCTATTCAAAAATTCTGGTTTAAAATAGCTCTTTAAACTTCCTTCTATTTTTTCTTTCAAAAATGATTTTTTATCTTCATACCCTTGCTCTGTTTTTTTATCAGAATTGTTACTAAAACCAATTTCCTGCATTTGAGAAATATATTCACCCCCAATATTAGATGTCATAATAATTATTGTATTTTTAAAATTAACTGTTCTTCCTTTGCCATCAGTTAATCTTCCATTATCTAAAACTTGTAATAATAAATTAAAAACTTCGGGATGAGCTTTCTCAATCTCATCAAATAATATTAAACTATATGGTCTGTGTTTTACGCTTTCAGTTAATTGACCACCCTCATCATAACCAACATATCCTGGTGGCGAACCAATCAATCTAGCTACACTATGATGTTCCATATATTCTGACATATCTATTCTCAATATAGCTCTTTCGTCATTAAACATAAACTCAGCTAATGTTTTAGCTAGTTCAGTTTTACCAACACCAGTTGGACCTAAAAACATAAAAGAACCAATTGGTTTTTCTTCATCTGAAATACCAGCTCTTGATCTAATAATTGATCTTGATATTGACTCAATAGCTTCGTCTTGACCAATAACTTTTTCTTTTAATATACCTCTAATATTTTGTATTTTTTCTTTTTCATTTTCTAACATTTTGTCTGCTGGAACACCAGTTCATTTGGCAATAACTTTAGAAATATCAGAAGCATCAATTTCTTCTTTAACAAATTGACTTTTAACTTTCTTTTTAGCCAATTTTTCCATTTTTTTAATATCTTTTTCAATCATCGGAATTTGGCCATATATTATTTCTGCTACTTTACCTAAATCTCCTTCGTTTTCAAATTTTTCAGCTTCCCTTTCTAAACTATTAATTTGTTTCTTTAACTCATGAATATCTGTTACTGAACTTTTCTCAACATTTCACTTATCGAGTAATCTTTTTTCATCCTCTTTTAAGTGTTTTAATTCTTGTTTAATTTCTTTTACTCTCTTTTTAAAACTCTCTCCTTCTTCTTTTTTAATTGCCTCATATTCTATTTCAAGAACTCGTATTCTTTTTTGAATACTAGCAATCTCAGATGGAGTACTATTCATCTGTAATTTTAAATTAGAACTTGCTTCATCAACTAAATCAATAGCTTTATCAGGTAAAAATCTTTCTGGTATATATCTTGAAGATAGTTTTACAGCTGCCTTAATTGCATCATCTGATATTTTAATACCATGAAATACTTCATATTTATTTTTCAAACCACGTAAAATTGTAATTGCGTCTTCAATTGTTGGTTCATCAATAGTAACTGGTTGAAAACGTCTTTCAAGCGCAGGATCTTTTTCGATTGAATCGCGATAGTCTCTATAAGTTGTAGCTCCAATTAGTCTAATCTCACCTCTTGATAGTGCTGGCTTTAATAAATTAGAAGCATCAATTGAACCCTCTGAAGCACCAGCTCCAACAATAGTTTGCAGCTCATCAACAAAAATAATATACTTGTCTTCATTAGCTTTAATTTCTTTTAAAACATTTTTTAATCTTTCTTCGAATTCACCTCTAAATTTGGTGCCCGCAATCATAGCTCCAATATCTAAAGATAAAATCTCTTTATTTTTTAAATTCTCTGGGACTTCTTTTTTAATAATTTTTTGAGCTAACCCTTCGATAATAGCTGTTTTACCAACGCCCGGCTCTCCTAATAAAACTGGATTATTCTTCATACGTCTAGAAAGAATTTGCATTATTCTCTCTAATTCAGCTTCTCGTCCAATTAATGGATCTAATTTATCCAATCTTGCTCTTTCAGTTAAATTGTCACTATATTTTTCCAATATTTTATAACTAGCACTACCTTTTTCGCTATCTACTGGAACTGTCTTTCTGGCCTCAATTAAAACTTTTTTAAATTCTTCTAATTTAATATTGAATTCAGCCAAAAGATCTTTAACCTCGTTTCTGACATCAACTAAAGCCATAAACAAATGCTCAACTGAAATAAAATCATTTTTTTCTTCCTTACAAAATCTCTCTGCTTTTTCAAAAACTGTAATAACTTCAGGTGATAATAGGACCTGACCAAACTCACCCCTTTCAACAACTACCTTAGGAATATTGCCTAGTCTTTTGTCTAATTCATTAATAATATCTTCTTTATTAATATTCATTTTATCTAAAACAACTTCAACCAAGCTATCATCTTGTAATAATAACGCTAATAACAAATGAGTTGTTTTAAGCTCACTATGGTTATAATCCATAATAATCTGTTGTGCTTTTTCTAATGCCTCCTGGGCTTTCATGTTAAATTTTGGTCGCATTATAACAATCTTAATCAATTATTAAATTATTTTTTCCCTACAACAAGGTTAATATTTAAAATCTCTTCTCCTCTTTTAACTTCTAATACAATTGTATCTTCAGGTTTGTATTTTCTAACTACCGTTGATAAAGGACTCTTGGTTGTAATCTTTTCTTGGTTAACAGATAAAATAATGTCTCCCTCTTTCAATCCTGCTTTTTCTGCTGGTGAATCTTTTAAGATCGCACCATTACCATTGTCTTCTACCAATAAAGCTCCATAATCAACATCTAATTTTCTTTCTTCTGCTTCATTTTTATCTAATTGGACATAATATACACCAATAAATGGTACTGTAATTTTTCCTGTTTTTACAGCTTCATCTATAGTATTTTTAATTTTATTTACTGGAATTGCAAAACCAATGTTTTGAGCTGTAGCAACAATAGCTGTATTCATACCAATAACTTTACCATCTAAACTTACCAAAGGACCTCCTGAATTACCTTGATTAATTGCCGCATCTGTTTGTAATAAATTTGTTAATCTTTCAACCGTACCGTTTCCACCACTCGCAGTAATATTACGATTTAAACCAGAAATCACACCTACACTAATAGTATTTTGAAACTCTCCCAGTGCATTACCAATAGCAATGACCGTTTGCCCTAAAGACAAATTATCTGAATTTCCTAAAGCTAAAGGTTTTAGACCATTAGCTTCTATTTTAATTAAAGCAAAATCCTCTAAAGGATCAACTGCAATTATTTTTGCTTTATGTTTAACACCATCATTTAAAAACACCGTATATTCCGCTTTATCATCCGAAACAACATGTTTATTAGTTACAATGTATCCATCTGTAGTTATAATAAATCCACTACCAGAAGATACTTGTTTTTTCTCATACTTAGGTTCAACCTTAGGTTGATAATCGTCGAAATAAAAACTAAATGGATCAAAAACATCACCCCTAAACATATCAAAAGGATTCATTGTGTAGCTATCCGCTACTGGCAAATCTTTATTAGCAACAATACTTACAACTGACCCTTCAACATTTTTAACCACATTGATAATCCTTTGTTCGTAATCAATTTTTTCTTGATAAACTGTCTCAACATTATCAATATCATTAATAGATATATCTAATGGCTTTTCATTATTTGAAGGAATTTGATTTAATGGTCATAAAAAAGCCTTTTTCAATTCATTATTACTAAAAGCAAGTATATCGTTAGGAAAATAAGTATTAACGACAACATAAAACATATTAATTACCACCAGCAATAAAATAGTTTTTACTAAATTAAATTTAAAGTTTTTCATAATAATCAGTTTAATACTTTTTAATCTTTCGACTTAAAATATATTATTGATTATTTTCATCATCATTTTGCACATCTGATACTTCTATAACGTCTTCCTCTGCCTTATCTTCGGTATCCTTTTTAGCTTTTTTATTAATAATATTTTTAAAAAATTTAAAATCCCCTTTGTTCCTTGAAAAAACAAAGATATAACAAATTTCTAGCAACCCCATTGTATTAATTATCATTAATATCCAAAATCATAAAACCTCTTTTCTTTGACTAGATTTTCATAAAGCCAAACCCTTTCATATAATAATTCAAATTAATGTTGGTATTAAATATTTTGGATCATTTAAAAAATCAGCTTGAGAAAAATATTGAAAAACATTCATGTTTGTACGTTTAATTAATTGTTAAATATATACAAATTATACCAAAAAAAAGACATAATTGCAACATTAAAAAAAGAGCTATTTAGCTCCTTTTTCATATTCGTCTAAAGCTTCATTTACCAATTTATCCGCCTCTTTATTAAATTCTCTTCTAACATGAACAAACTCAATATTATTTAAATCAAGCTTTAAATTATATATTTTCAAAAACAATTTACCTAATTTTTCATCTTTAATTTTGTATTCTCTATTAATTTGTTTACAAACAAGTTCTGAATCCAAATGAAACACAATTTTACTATTATTTAACTCTTCTAATGTAAAATTATCTTTTAGTTTTTCTAAAGCAAAAATAACAGCCTCATACTCAGCTTCATTATTGGTTCTTATACCTATATATTTTTTAAATTTTAAATCATTTATTACCACACCAACACCAGCATTTCCAGGATTATTCCTTGAGCCACCATCAGTGTAAACATCAATTTTATCCATAATTTTTATTTTAACAGTTTTCTCATTAATTTAATTTTCCAATCAATTTTTTATAAACTTCAAATGTATATTTGGCATCATATAAAGCTGTATGGCAATTCTCTCTTTCAATTCCAAAATATCTACAAACATCACTTAAGCTAAAATTATCTATTGATAACTCATCTTTTAATAATATATATGCCATAGACATAACATCTAACTTATGATAATAGAATGGCGGATTAAAAGCATTTAAATTATTTAAAGTATTATATATTCAAGATCAATCATAAAAAAAATTATATCCACATAAAACACAACCAGAACATTTTTGAATAAACAATTTCATTGCTTCTTCTATTGAAACAGCGTCTTTCCAATCTTTATCATTATAATGACTAATATCTAAAGCTTTGGCATCAGCTAAATCAATCCTTTGAGGCTTAATTTTAATACTATATTCTTCTTTTACAGCTAAATCTTTAGGATCAACTCTTAACCAGCCTATTTCAATAATCTCATGGTCAATTTTTAGGCCTGTCATTTCTAAATCCATAAAAACTAAATCCCTATCAACCATTTTAGTTCCATTTTTAATCAAAACACTATTATTGTCTTGAAATTGTTCAAAATATTCTGTATTCATTTTATTATTTAATTTTTTTACTTAAATATCATAGCATTGCCCCACCTCCAGTTGAAACAAAAACATTTTTTTGTTTAAAAATTGATGGTTCAAACAAACTAATACTCTCTAAAGTTTCTCCTCCCCCTAATACATATTTTCTTTTTTTGTCATTTTTAATAAATTTTAAAATTGCCCTAGTCCCATTAGAAAACCTATCGTCATGCATATACCCAACCGGTCCATTTCAAAAAATATAATTACATTCTTTAATTTTAGAGATAAACTCTTGTATCGCTAAATCACCAATATCTAAAATTGTATCTTTAGAATCAATATCTACACACATTTTAGAATCAACAACTTCAAATTGATTTATAACCTTTACATCAACAGGTAATAAAAATTTGCTAAAATCCAATTTTTTAAAATTAATATTTGATATATCCTCATAAATAGATTTTCCTACTTCACACCCCATGCTATATAAAAAGGAATTAGCAATACCACCACCAATTAATACATATTTACTTTTTTTAGCAAACTTCAAAACTAAATCAATTTTATCTTGTATTTTAGCTCCTCCAATAATAACCGCTAGATTGTTCTTAGATCGATTAATAACCTTATCTAAATTCTTAATTTCTTTTATATAATTAAATCCATAAAAATTTGGTAAAACTTTAGATATAGCATTATTACTCATAACTTTGCGATGACTAACTGAAAAAGCATCATCAATAAACAAATCTCCAACATTACCAATTATTTTAGCTAAATTTTTATCATTCTCCCCTTCTCCTTTATAGAATCTAATATTTTCTAACAAAATAATTCTAGGCAATTTCTTGCCTAAAAAATATTTTTCAAATTTATCAGAATAAACACTATGCTTAAAGAAAAATACTTTTGATTTATATATTTTAGTTAAAATATTTTTAAACTTCTTTAAACTTAATTTTTCGTTATAATAATCAAAATCATTTATCTTTAAACTATGTTTGTCCTTCTCAGGGCGCCCCAAATGGGCCAAAACAATAATTGTTTTGGCCTTGTTCTTTAATAAATAAGAAATTGTTTCTTTCGTCGCTAAAAAACGATAGTTAATTGTATCAACTTCTTCAGTGTTTAGATCTAATCTAACAATAATATTTTTACCTTTTATTAAATTAATATTTGGGGTTTTTAAATCCATACAAATTATTTAATCCTAAATGTTATGGAAACATTGGCAGTTACATCTTCTGAACCAACTTCAATTGGAGCTGAAGCAACACCCATAGCAGCTGTATCGTTGTATAATTTCATTTCATTTGCTGGCTGTCTTTCAACATAGCCGCCATAAAAACTTTCTGAGATATTAACTATCTTTCCAAGTTTAACACCAGTGGCTTTAGAAATATCTTCAGCTCTTTCCATAATCTTATTAATTGCTTGTATTTTTGCTTCATTCTTAACTTTTTCTACATCTTCAACAGAAAAATCTAAATTAGAAACATTGTTTACACCTAATTCAGTTGCCTTACTGATTATACTATCAATAGTAGTAAAATCACGAATAGTCACCTCAACAACTTGATTTAATTTATACTTTGATAATTCACTATTACATCTTCTATAGCCTGAATAATCATTAAAACATTTTTCCTCGTAAACAGGTCTTAAAGAATAAGTTGTTGTTTTAATATCTTTTTCAGCAACATTAACAGACTTCAAATAATCAACAACTGTTTGCATAGTTAAATTACTTTCATTTGTTAATTCTTCAATTGATTCATTTTCTAAAATTATTGAAAAATTAACCTTAGCAACATCGGGAATAACATTAACTTTTCCTTCAGCCGACAATGTAGTTGTTCTTCCTTGTGATGCTTCATTTTGAGATTTGACTATCTGATAAACACCAAAGGTAGCTAAAGCAAAGATAATGGCAATACCTACAAATATCGCTAAACATCTAAAAGGTGGTTTTGTAAAATCCATAATTAATTTTTTAATTTATTAAAATTTATTAAAATCGACATATATTCTTTTAAGTTAGTACTTGCTTTCCCAACTAAGAAACCATCATTAATAAACAATGATTTAAATTTTAAAATATTATCTTTATTTATCGACCCTCCATATAATATTTTCAGTTTTAAAGCTTTCTCTTTACCAAATCTAGTTTCAAATCAAAATCTAATGTTCATTATCATTGTCTCAATATCATCAACATCAGCTACCTTACTATTTGGACTACTACTAATTGATCAAACGGGTTCATAAGCAATAATAACATCATTAATATCTTTAACTCCTTTTAAACACTCATTTAATTGTGTAAAAACAATTTTTTTAATTCTAAAATTACTAGAATTCTCATTTTTAGATCTTGCATTTTCACCAACACATAATATTGGCTTTAAGTTATAATGCAAAGAATTAATCAATTTAGCATTTATATCTTTATTTGTTTCTTTAAAATTTATTCTTCTCTCTGAATGCCCTAAAAGTACATATTTAACCCCTATAGATTTTAACATTTTACTAGATGTTTCACCGGTAAAAGCCCCTTGGTTAAATTTTGACACGTTTTGCGCACCAATATGTATATTATCAATGTTTTTTTCTAATAATCTATCTAAAAAAACATATGGTGCTAATATAACAACATCATTTTTCTTCAAAACCGGATTTAACTTATTCTTTTTAACTAATTTTTCAAAATCAACCAAAAACTTATCTGCCTGTTCTTTTGTATCAGGAAATTGCTTTCAGTTTGAAATCAATAACTTTTTCATATGATATTTTTAAATATATTTAAGATTATATCAAAAAACCTACTTTTTATCAAATATATTACTTAATATTCCTAATTTTCTTAACCAATTGTATTTCTTTCTTTAAAAACTCAATTCTTTCCATTGGTTTCCCGGCACCAAAAATAGCTGATCCCATTGCTAGATAATCAGCCCCAAAAACAATAACTGTATCTAAGTTTGTTTCATTTATGCCCCCATCTAGCTCAATTTTTAAACTCTTCTTTTTCTTTTTAAGTATTGGTATGTTTTCTAAAACATAATGCTGCATAGTTTGCCCTGAAGGTCCAGGTATAACCGATAATATTAATACCATATTTAAATACTTCAAATAAGGAAATAGATCGCTTACTGGCGTTTCTGGGCACATAGCTAAAGCTAATTCTACACCCGCTTCTTTGCAAAGTTTTAAACATTTTTTAAAATCACGCACTGCTTCAATATGCAAAATAATTCTTTTTGGTTTTAAAAATATTAAATCCTCTATATATTTTTCTGGCTGCTCAAACATAAAATGAATTTCAAAAGGCAATGATATTTTTAAATCTTTAATTTTAGATATATTTGAATAACTTTTTCAATTTGTAAAATATCCATCTGACAAATCTATCTGAATTAAGTTATTAAAATCTTTTAATTGTTTTAATTTTTTCTTAAAATCAGCTAAGTTTTTAGGATTAATAACTGGGATTAAAGTACACATGATAAATTATTTAAAATTATTATTTTCAATGCTTCGTATTTTTTTCAACCGATTTAAATATCTACTTTTATCCGATACTTCTGTTTTAAGCCATGCTTTTACAATCATTCATGCCATTGATGGATTTGTTATATCAGCAGCTAAACATAAAACATTAGTATCTAAATGTTCACGACTTTGTTTTGCAACTAAAACATTCATACATAAACCAGCCCTAACATTTTTAAATTTATTAGAAATTATTGACGCCCCTATACCAGTTCCACAAATTACAATTCCTTTATCTTTTTTTGAATTCTTAGAAACTTTCTCACCTACTTTAAAAGCAAAATCAGGAAAATCATCATCTTTATCATAAATAGTATTACCAAAATCTTCAAATTCAATTTTAGCTTTTTTAAGAAATTCTTTAATTTTTTCTTTTAAAGCAAACCCTCTATGATCGCAAGCCAAATATATCATATTAATATTTTAATTTATATACATTTAATTTTAACAAAAAATTAGAATATAATCAAATATTCTAATTTTTCTTAAATATTATTCTAGACCCAAAATATCTCATCGCAATAGCAATAATAGCCCCAGCAAAAGAAGCAATATTCGCCCATAAATACTTGTTAATTGGTAGATTAATATTATCAACCAAGTAACTAGCAATTAACACATTAACTATAATAGTAATGCCACTTAATAATATAAATTTAATCAATTGTTTTGTATTGCCTTTCTTAAGTTTAAAGGTAAAAAACAAATTCATATAATAGCTAAAAACAACAGCTAATGTAATAGAAAATATTTTAATAAAAACAAATCCTACACCCTGATTCACATGAAACATAAACATCAAAATATTCATTAACACATAGTCAATCACTGTGTTTAAAAACCCCACAAACCCAAACCTAATAAACTCAAATTTAAAAAAATAATTTAAAATCTTTGTTATTAATTCAACAAACCATTTAATCATAATATATTTTTACTTTTTATCTTCTTCCTTCATTGATTCCAATATTTCATTTAAAAATTCTTCATCAAATTCAGCATCTTCATCATCTTTATTATCGATAACTTCTTCTTCGCCTCCTTTATTTCTATTAAATCTTTCCATAATTTCTTGATTCACTTCATCTCTTAACCTTCCATATGTCTTATTAGAAGTATCAATAACTTGATCTCTATATGAAATATTATTAACTTCAGGCAAAATAGTTTTTATATTAAAAGCTCTGCTTGGTTCACCGTCTAACATCAATCTCATATATGCATTATAATTCCCAATACCAACTAAATCTGTTTCGTTAAAAACAGGCTTAAAATATTTTTTCAACACTTCACCATCTTGATCACTAATTCTAAAAGATACCATAGAACCAACATTACCAAAAATAGCTTCTCTAATATTATCTTTTACTTGAGCAATAAATTGATGGGCCATAACAAAAGATAACCTATATTTTCTAAGCTCAGATAAAATCTTAGGAATAGTATCTGTTGTAATATTTTGAAACTCATCAGCATATAGATAAAAATCTTTTCTTTCGCTCTCAGGTATGGCTGCTCGAGCAAAAGCTGCTGAAGCTATTTTGCCAACCATAACCATACCAATCAAATAAGCATTTGTATCCCCTAAAATACCTTTACATAAATTAACAATGAAAATCTTTTTATTGTTTAAAATATCAGAAAAATTAATAGATGATATTGGTTGACCAATAATTGGTCTCATAATATCATTAGTTAAAAATGGAGTTAATTTTGAATTAATATATGGAGCCATATTACTTAAAGACAAATCTCCCCCTGCCTTTTCTGCTTCTTTTTCTCAAAATTCTTTAACCAAGAAGTTATTAGTTCTTGCTAATAGTTTTCTTCTAAATTTATCATTAGTTAATACCGCTGGTACTTCAACTAAAGTAAATTGTTCTTCTGGATCAGACATTAATAAAGCTAATGAATTCCTCATATACTGTTCAAAGATTGGACCACCCGTTGCTTTTAAATCATACAATTTATCCATAATTTCTAATACTTGATCAATAATAAAAGTTTGATCAGTTTGCTTAGTAGGATCTGTTTCCAAAATATTAAAACTTAAAGTATATTTTGGATCACTTGGATTAAAATACACCACATCATTAATACGCTCTTTAGGTATAAAATCTAAAATTTCATTAGCTAAATCACCATGTGGATCAATAAAACAAACCCCATTACCATTCTGTATATCTTGAACAATCATATTTTTCAAAAAGGTTGTTTTACCAGTACCAGTTTGTCCAATAACATACATGTGTAACATTCTGTCTCTAGCTTGTTGCCTAATCAATACTTCATTGCCTCTGTAATTATTCTTACCTAAAACAATACCTTCTTTTGGTAAGTTAGATGGCGGTTGAGCTGATCTTGCTCTTAATCACTTAATATTAGGCACTTCTAATAACATGTGCGGTAAATGTCAAAAACTATTAATCTCACTAGAATTTAAAATCATTCTTGTTTTACTATCGAACATTCTATAAACATAATCTTTCACCAAATTTTTAAAACCTTTTCCTTTAACTCGTTTTAATTCAATTGAATTTAATATTGGGCTTGATAATTGCATAAAACCATTTTGAACTTCTTGAATTAAATCGTCTACTCTATTTTTAGAAGAAGCTGAAACAAGTAAACGAACATTAACATTAAACAAAGGTTGAGAAATCTTAGCTTCAACATTTTTAACTAAAGTTTCATCAACCATTTTTGTATCTTTTTTATCTTTTTCATCTTGTTGAAATGGACTAATGCTTGACCCCATACCTGACAAATCTACTATCTTGCGACTAAACAAATCTTTTTCTTTCTCACCTCGCTTTAACCCTTCAAGAATTTTTTTAATTTCCTTCTTTTCATTATTTGCTCCATTTATAATCAATTGCAGTGCTATACCTTCATCTTCCTTGTTCTTTGAAAATACATTTAAAATACTTGAAAAAGGATCACTTTCAAATTGTTGATAAGTTTTAATTGGTAAAGCAAAATGCGTACTCAATTTGCCCACTACACCACCATTAAAACTATTCAATCCAAATATAGTATAATCATCTGTTTCTGTAACCTCACAAAACGGAAAATATGCGGTAATAAGCTTTTGGACCATATCAATATGTTTTCGATAACAAGCAACATAAAACATAATTTCTGAAGTACCAATTGAAGATGCAACTTCAAAAACAATTGGATGTTTAAATTTATTCAAATTACTAATCATTTGATCACAAGAAGAAATCATCTCTGCAATTTTTTTAATACTTTCATTTTTATCCTGTGCAATATCTCTAGGAACTTTTATTAACATCAATTTGTAATTAATTGATTGCCTAATTTTATTTCTACGTAAAA
>CAZDQI010000012.1:13483-15866 GCA_964507765.1 uncultured Candidatus Saccharibacteria bacterium | reverse complement strand
CTGTAATATCATTTAATCCAATAAATGATTATGTGTATTATACACCAACTACTACTAAACCAAATACATATGTAACAGGTTTTAATCAAGTAACTAATTATGTATTACAACCAACTACAACTACAATCCCAAATACATATGTTAATCTTCCAAGAGCAATAGATCTAGCTAAAGCAGTTACAGTTACAACTCTTCCTCTTGCAATGTTTCAGGGTGAATTTGTTGATTATTCACTAGAAGATATTGATAATACAGAAGAAATACAAACAGTTACTGTTGGTGATGAAGAAACCACAAAATCAACTGGTGAAAAATATTTAATTGTCGTTGTTTCAAGCATACATAAAAAACTATTTAACAAATATATAGAAGAGCGCAGCAAAGAATATGATATAAAAATTGTTTCTTTAGAAGAATATAACATACAAAATAGATCTCAAGATGTACTCGCTTTTATAAAGCAAATGCACAATGATTTTCCTTATACATATTTGGTTTTTCACGAAAAAATAACAATAGGGGAAGACATAATAAAATGAAGTGATAATTACTCAAATCCAGTATTATCATATGCTCCTTATTGAAATTGAAAAGATAATATTTATTTTGGAATTATCAAGTCTAGTTGATTGCATAAAAATAACAATGGTTGATCAAAATTAAATAGTATAGAACCATCTCTTTTCTTAACACACGAATATTCAAATAGATATACATTCGGAATGTGTTGTGATACTGGTCTTCCAAATTATGACTCCTTAATATCCGCTTTTCAACGCAACTCAAAAACAAAATATTTCTTTGAGGATAGGGGAACCTTTCCAATAACAAAAAAAGAAATGATTTATTCATCATTAAATGCAACTACTTTTTCACAAGCATTTCCTATTTCTAATTTTATATATGCCAATAGTACAATTGAACCAATAAATGTATGGGTTGATAATTACGATTGAGAGCATTCTTTCTACAAGGAACCTCATAGTTTAATTTGAATAGATGAAGATAATAACGAACACTCTGATAATCGTAATTCGGAAATTAAAACCGAAAAATACTGAAACAGCGTAGATGACAATGTCAAAAGAATGGTTTTTGCCATTGGTCTAAAAGACTATAACGAAAATAATTATGTTTCCTTTACATCAAATTATGATAAGGAAATTAATACATTCATACCTCTATTAACCCAAACTGTTTCATTAGTAAACAATGGTTTATCTATAGGCCAAGCTTATAGACATGCATATGAAAGTTATTTAAATAATTTAGATCCTGAGTATAAACATATTACTAGTGTTGCTCCAGGAACATTCAGAGTCTACGGACCTCCTGAAACAACATTAAAAAATCTAATTGAAATACCTAATGTTAATATTAGGCCGGACTCAAGCTCAAGCAGCCAAATAAGTACAATAGAGATACCAAAAGGCAAAACCGAAACATCATTTGTATTAAAAAATATAGGTAAAGTTAATGTTAATTACTCGTTTGATAATAATAATTACATAGATATATCACCAATTACTGGAGTTTTATCACCATCTCAAGAACATAAAATTACATTAAAAATATCAAATAATCGAATAAACAGTATAGGGGCAAATAGTGATATTCAATCAACTCTTAAGCTTAAGAAAACTACTTTGTATTTCAGATCTAATGCTGGAGACAAAGAATTGTCTGTTATTTATTGAGATATTTAAGATAAATCAAAATATATTAAAAGTATTGAATATTTAGCTTTTATATGCTAAAATATATTAAATTATGTTAATAAAATAAACTTTAAGAATATTATATGGAAACAATAAATTTAGAAGCAAAAACAAGGGAAATTGTTGGTAGAAAAGTATCTGAATTAAGAGATCAAAACCTAATTCCTGCTATTGTTTATGGTAAAAAAATACAACCAATAAATATATCTGTTGATAAAAAAATATTTGAACAAGTATTTAAAAAAGCTGGTGACACAACCGTTATTGATTTGAAAATAGACGGAAAATCACACAAAGTATTAATTCAAAATGTAGACTATACCCCAACTCAAAGCGGAATAGTTCATATTGAATTTCTAGCTATCTCATTAACAGAAAAAGTAAAAGTTAATGTTCCGGTTGTATTAATAAACACTGAGGGTCCTAAGAAATTAGGCGGTAATTTAATACACAACTTAGATGAAATAGAGATTGAATCCTTACCAAACAATATACCTCATCAAATAGAAATAGATTGTTCTGTATTCAAAGAATTTGGTCATACCGTCTATGTAAGAGATTTGAAACTAGGTGATAAAATTAAAATATTAGAAGACTTGGATGTTCCAGTTGTATCCTTTGACGAGCCAGAAAAAATAAAAGAAGAAGTTGAAGAAACTGAAGCA
>CAZDQI010000012.1:0-13383 GCA_964507765.1 uncultured Candidatus Saccharibacteria bacterium | reverse complement strand
AAGAAGAAAAACCAGCTGATGAAAAGGCTGACAATAATAAATAATATATAAATACCTTTTATGTTTTGAAAAGAATTTAGAACAAAAAAACAAAAACATATAGATATTATAACCAAACAAACTCAAGAAGAAAATTTTCAAGCAGATTCACAATATCTAAATTATCTAAAGAATAAAAGAATTTCAGATCTTTTAAGTTTATCTAAAAATATTCTTGTTGTTATGTTCGTTTTTAGTCTATTTTTCTTTAATAATCATTTTGCTGATAAAGTACAAGCTCCTATTGGCTATTTCGAAGCTCAAGCTACTACTGAAGAAGAAAGAAAACAAATGGAAAAAGAATTAGCTGAAATTGAAGCTCAAATTGCTATTTACGAAAAAGAATTGAAAAACACAACTAATGAAAAGACAACATTGCAAAACGCAATTAACGCTTTAAGAACAAAAGCCAACAAATTGTCTTTACAAATTAAATCAACAAAAAATCAAATTACATCTTTAACAGGAAAAATAAAAGACACCGAAACGGCTATTGATAAAACATTGACTAATATTTCTAATACTAAAAAAGAATTATCAACATTATTACAAGCATTCTACGAATTGTCACATAAAAGCCATGCTGAAATTATTTTAGCTAACAATACTCTTTCTGAATATTTTACTGAAATTAATTCTTTAAATCTTATTGATATAAAAATAAACAACAAACTACAAGAACTCTATGCGTTAGATAAAAATCTTAATAGTCAAAAAACAAATTTAGATGAAGAAAAGGGTAGTGCTCAAAATATGTTACAAATTCAATTGTTACAACAAAATGAATTAGCTGAAACTAAAAAAGAAAGAGAAGATTTATTAAGCGTAACCAAAAGTAAAGAAGCAACTTATCAACAAATATTAAGTGAGCAAAGAAAAAGAGCTAATGAAATAAGAAGTCGTATATATAACTTAATGACTGTAAAAACAAAAGTTACTTTCGGTGAAGCTTTAGATATTGCTACTTGAGCTGGAGGATTAGTTGGTGTTAGACCAGCAATGCTATTAGCAATATTAACTCAAGAAACAAATCTAGGTCAAAATGTTGGGACCTGCAACAGACCTACCGATCCTCCAAACAAAAGTTATAAAGTAATAATGAATCCAAAAGATAGAGACCATTTTGTTGCTATTACTCAAGAGTTAGGTATGGATCCAAATGCAACCCCTGTATCATGTCCAATGTACCAACAAGGTAAGCAAGTTGGCTGAGGCGGAGCTATGGGTCCAGCACAATTTATTCCAAGAACGTGAATGAGTTATAGATCAAGAGTTGCTAGCGTTACCGGCAGAAACCCTGCCAATCCATGAGATATTAAAGATGCTTTTATCGCTTGTGCTTTATACATTGGTGATTACGGAGCTAAATCTCAAACATATGACGGAGAATGAAGAAGCGCTATGATATATTTCTCTGGATCAACCAACACTCGTTTTAGATTTTATGGCGACAACGTAATGGCTATTGCTAAACGTTACCAAAACGATATCGATGCTATCAATAAAGCAAAATAATTAAAAATTAAATAAATTAAAATGAAAGATCAACAAGTTAAACAATGTTATTTCTGCCAAAAAGGTATTGCTAATATAGATTATAAAGACATTGACACTCTTAGAAAGTTTATATCCAGCCAATACAAAATATTACCAAGAAAGAAAACATTTACTTGCGCTAAACACCAAAGAGCTTTATGCGCAGCTATCAAAAGAGCTAGAATTATGGCATTATTACCATTTTGCCCTAACAAAAAATAAATTTAACAACCATGATTTATACTTATATCTTAATAGTATTAATCGTATTTATAATTTTCTTTAAATATACTAAGAAATTAAAAAAAGAAAATTTAAAATTAAAAAGTCAAATTGAAGAAAAGAAATGTAGTAATTTCAACCTAAATATATCTACCGATATACAAAAACAAAAAGAAATAGAAATGCGTAAATACAAGATACTTGAATTTTTAACTAAATATGAAACTATTACCAACGATCAGGTAGAAAATTTGTTTAAAGTATCTAACAGTACTGCCTATAGAATATTAGAAGATCTGGAAAGAGAAGGGAAAATAGAACAAATCGGTAATACTGGTAGAAATGTATACTACATCTTAAATCGTTTTAAAAAGTAATTAACAACATGAAAAAACTTAACTTTCAAAATAAATGATACTTCCGAGGCAACCACTTTATTCAACAAAGGGAGTTTTTTCATATATTTAATTTATCATAGACATACTATATATACTAAAAACGCCTTTGTTGAAAGGGCGTTTTTTAATTATATTAAAATATTAACATGCACTACTATAACAAACGGCATTGAGGGTTTACCCTCAAAAAAACAATATTTTCGTGACAATTAATTAATTTTAAACTTAAATACTATGCTAAAGAAAATATCTGGACTCAAGGTTATTGATAGCCAAAAACCTGGCCCAACTATAACAATTATTGCTGGCACACATGGCGATGAAATTTGTGGAGTCAAAGCTTTTAAAAAAGTAATACCTAATATACAATTAAAAAAAGGAAAAGTATATTTTATTTTAGGAAATTTAAAAGCTATTAAATTAAATAAAAGACAATATCAAACTAATTTAAACCGTCTATATAAAGACGACTCACTAATAGATATCAAAACAAAGAAATGCTATGAATACAAAAGATCAAGAGAGATTATTCCTTATCTAAACGAAAGTGATGCCTTATTGGACATTCACTCTTCAATGAACAAAAATTCAACTCCTTTTGCAATTTGCGAAAAAAACATAGTTAAAATTGCAAAAGTTTTACCTGTCAAAACAATCGCTACTGGTTTTAATGCTATGGAACCAGGAGGAACAGATGGATATATGTTTTCAAAAGGAAAAATTGGTATTTGCATAGAGTGCGGCAATCATATCTCTGATTTATCCAATTACAATGCTATTGAATCGATATATAAATTTCTTAACTATTTCGGAATGGTTGATATACCAAAAACAAAAACAGTTAATGTGTATTTTATTTACAAAACAAAAAATAATTTTAAACCAATAAAATGTTTTAGAGATTTTGAATCAATAAAAAAGGGAAGTCTTATTGGCTACGATGGAGGCAAAAAGATAATAGCCAAAAAGGATAGTTTTATACTATTTCCTGTCAAAAGAACTAAGCCAAACAAAGAAGCATTTATTCTTGGATCAAATACATAGCAAAACACCCTTAATATCAAGGGTGTTTTTAAACTTGTATTTTTTCAATTTTTAAATTATACTTTTAATATAATAAATATTAAATATATAAAATGAACAATTTAAATATTTATCTTTTAAAAGATTTGCCGCCTGAAGTTAAAGCTGTAACATTCGCAAAATGTTCAAGAAGCCCTGATTCCTTCAAAGATATTGCCAAAGAATTAACAGAAGATAAGTCAAGGAAATTCCATGAAAAATGAGTTGTAGGCTATGGACATTCATCTGTAGCAGAGCATGCAACACTGTCTATAGCTATAGAAAATATATCTATTCTAGGCACAAAGGTTATAGAAGACAACAGATTAGCTTCATATACAGAAAAATCAACCCGATATCAATTATTTAACAAAGACACTTATTATATACCTGAAGCATTAAAACAAGATCCAGAGTTATTAAAAATTTATACCGAAACAAGTGATTATCTTTTTAATCAATACGAATTATTTAATGTTAAAGTATCAGATTATTTAAAAACAAAAATACAGAAAAAAGATGATATATCAGATATACAATATAATACAAAAATAAAAAGTAAAACATGCGACACTTGTAGATATCTACTAACTACTGCCACTCAAACTAATCTTGGAATAACCATTAATGCAAGATCACTTGAATATGCTATTAAAAAATTACTAAGCCATCCGTTAGAAGAAATGAAAAATATTGGCAAAGTAATAAAAGAGGTTGCTTTAGAAGAAACTCCAACTTTAATCAAATATGCAACTGAAAGTAAATACTTAATAGAAGCTGAAAAAAATTTATCATCTAAAATAAAAAATATCACAGGGAAGTGAGAATCTTCAGATAAAAATTATGTTACTTTAGTTGATTATGACCAAGATGCAGAAAACAAATTAATATTAGCATTACTATACAAATATTCTACATTATCATACAATGAAATAAAAAATAAATTAAACAGCCTGTCACAAGAAGAAAGAGAAGAAATAATAGATATTGCATTAAAAGATAGGAGTGATTTTGATCAACCAATAAGAGAATTAGAACACGTATATTATTCTTTTGATATACTTACAGATTACGGAGCATTCAGAGATATCCAAAGACATAGAATTTGTACTCAAACAAACCAGCTATTAACATGTGATTATGGCTATGAAACTCCTGAAATTATAAAAGAAGTTGGCTTAAAGGATGAATATGATTTGTGCTTAGAAAAAGCAAAAAATGCATACAATCAAATTCAAAAAAAATATCCTTACGAAGCACAATATATTTTACCACTAGCTTTCAGGAAAAGAGTATTAATAACATTAAATTTAAGAGAATTACACCACTTTATATCCTTAAGAAGTGGTATTAGAGGCCATTGATTTTATAGAATGATCGCTCAAGAATGCTATAAAAAAGTAAAAGAAATACACCCATTGTTGGCTAAATATATACGTGTAAACATGGATTAATACCCAATAAAACCCCATAAATTAAATCGATTTATGGGGTTTTATCGCATTCCCCCTATAAAATATAATTATTAGGGAATAGGGGGCTTAAAAACGATTTAAACGTGCTATATAAGCATTATATCAGCTATTATTATCATTTATTACAGATATAACATACAAAAGAGTATATAATCATTATATAATTAAACAATAAAAAACCCTATATTATCCTAGGGAAATAATTATACACCATGTCGCACAAGATATATTTCACGACATAGTATTTATTTTAAAACCTTTTTAATGCTATTTAAATTAAATTCTTATTTTAATACCCTATATAAGAATATATTAAAAACTTTTTCTATTGATAGACAACCAACTGTATCTACTTTTTATTTACTAATGATCAATAATAATTTTTTTAAATTAAAACTATTTCCTTGTCCCCTGTTTTTTTATATCAGTAGGGGGCTTATATTTTTATCTTACTATCATCTTTAAAATTTTCAAAAATTCTTCAACAACAGCTACCATTATCATACCAATACCTTTAATAATATTTAAAATACTTTGAAACATTTGGACTTGAAATATCTTTTCTACTATACTGTATAAAGACAAAACTGTTTCCATAAAGACATTTGATACATTGTTTCATATAGAATTTAAATCAAACATATTTTTAATTTAATAATTTAACAAAACTGTTAAGACGATTCACTAATCGCTCTTGACCCATAACTTGCATAATTTGATATAAATCTGGTGATTGAGTTCTACCAGTTAAAGCCACTCTAAATATTTTAGCCACATCGGCAACGTTACCTTTAAAATTATCTGGATTTAATTTATATTCTTTTAAATTATCTGCGTAATTAAATTTTCTAGCAATGTCTTTAATTTTACCAAATCAAATATCTAAAGAATCATTAATGTTAAAAGACTTTATAAATTCATTTATTATCAATTTAGCATCTTCAAAATTAACTGGTAATATTAAATTAGAATCAATTGAATTACTATTAAACTCTTCGTCAAAAAAATAACAAATTTCATCATATACAATAGATCATTTATATAGATCTTTTCTTTTCTTTCCTTCCCCTTCTCTTTCTATGTTAAAAATAGAAATCGCATAACCTTTATTCTTAAATAGTAAATTAAATAATTTCTCATTATAATTTTTAGCTCATCCTAATACATAATTATATACACCATCAGCTGATAATTTTGATATAAACTCTCTACTAAAATAATTTAATTTATCAAAATCAAACAAAGATCCACTAACTTTTAACTTAGATATATCAATTTTAAAATCTCCCATATCAGCATCTGGATTAGATACCTTTCAGTCTTCGTAATTAGAATTAACTAAATTTAACAAATATTCCATAATTGCTTTAACTGGATAACCCTCTTCATAATAAAATTCAACACTCGCTTCCGGATCTTTTCTTTTACTTAATTTTCTTCTTGAATTACCATCTAATTTTTCAATTGGAGCTAAATGCAAAAATCTTGGCTTATCGAAATTTAAAGCATCAAATAATTGTAAATGAATAGGTACAGATGATAACCATTCATCACCCCTTATTACATCAGTTGTACCCATCAAATAATCATCTATTACATGGGCAAAATGATATGTTGGCAAACCATCTCCCTTCATAATAACAACATCTAATTCATTTTCTGGAAGTTCAACTTCGCCCTTTATTTGATCTATAAATTTAATTTTATTATTAAAATCACCATTAGATTTAAACCTAATTACAAAAGATTTATTTATTTTTAGATTTTCGATGACCTCATCTAAACTTTTATTTCTTCAAATAGCTCATTCTTTTCTATAACCAATCAATTCTTTTCTTTGACTTTGCATATTGCTAATATTTTCTAATTCTTCTGGTGTAGCAAAACATACATAAGCTTTGCCTTCTAATAATAATTTCTTAACAAAAGTTTGATAAATTTCCTTTCTTTGACTTTGTATATATGGCCCGTAATCACCAATTTGTTCATCTTCTGACACAAACCCTTCGTCAATATTAATGCTAAACCTATTTAAAGCTTTAACAATCATATCTATTGTTCCTTCTATCTCTCTTTTCTTGTCCGTATCTTCAATTCTTAAATAAAAAACACCATCACTTTGATGAGCTATTTTTTCACTCAACATTGCTGCATAAATACCACCAATATGTATAAACCCTGTAGGGCTTGGTGCAAATCTTGTTACTTTAGTATTTTCTATTAAATCTCTTCTAGGATATTTATTTAATATATCAACATCACTAAGATTTAAATCTTTAAAAATATATTCTGTTATTCATTTTAATTTTTCTTGATCATTCATATTATTGATATTTATTTTTTAGCATACTTTTTAACAATTGTTTTTAAAATTATTCTAGCAATATCTAACCCAGCTGTTTTTTTAGCAAATTCTTGACATCCTTTTTTCATTATTTCAATTCTATCTGGATTGTCTAAAATACTATCAACTGCATCTAATAATATATTTGGTTTTAAGTTAGATTGCTCAAGCGAAATACAAGCTTTATGTTTAGAATAACTAAACGCATTGACACTCTGGTGATTTCTGCTTGCTCAAGGTAAAGGAATCATAATTGACGGTTTATTAAATGCAGCTGTTTCAAAAATACCACCACTTCCAGCTCTAGAAATAATCAAATCACTACATTTCATAGCATAGCCTAAAGACTCAATTGACAAATTATTACTATGGCTTAGAAAAGGTACGACATGATATCTTTTTTCATATGTAGTATTTTTTATAATCTCACGAAAAACAACCCCTACTTCCCTTTTAACGCTTTCATAATTATTGGTTCCGACCTGATGTATTATTTCATATTTTTGCAATGCTTCTGGTAGCATATCTAAAATAAGATTGTTAATAGTTTTAGCTCCCTGAGAACCACCTAAAATTAATAATGTTTTTATCTCTGGATCTAATCCCAGTTTTTCTTGTAAAACTTTATTTTCATATTCTTGTTCAGCAATTTTTATCAACGCATCATCTATTGGATTCCCAACTAATTCAATATAATTATTTTTAATATATTTTTTACTTTCTTCAAAAGATATAAATACGATTTTAGCAAATCTTGCAAAAAACTGATTTGTAAAACCAGGTATTGAATCTGATTCATGAATGAATATAGGAATTCTAAATATGACACCAATAAATAAAACAATTGATGAAGCAAACCCTCCTTTAGCAAATATTGCATCCGGCATAATAAATAAAATTTTAAAATAAGCTAAAATCAAAGAAAATAAATTAACAAAAATATTCAAAAAACCACTAGCCCCTTTGTTAAATTTTTTAATATTCAAAGGGTAAATATCAACATCTTCATTTTTAATAAAATTTAAAGTAAAATCATTACTTCCTATGTAATAAAATTCTAAATTCAAGCCTTGATTATTAAAATCTTGTTTAAACTTTTGCATTTCTTTTAATACCGAAACTAAAGGAAATACATGTCCGCCTGAACCTCCACCAGTAAACAATATTTTTATTTTTTTATTACGTTGTATAATATTCATATTAAACTTTATTTTTTAAAACATTATATATTACTCCTAAACTAGCTAAAGTTATAGCATAACTAGTTCCACCATAACTAATCAATGGCAATGGCAAACCCGTTACCGGTATGTATTTAATACTCATACACATAATATGAATTAAAGCTTGAGTTGTAATTCATGCAATAGTACCAATAACAAACAAAGAAGAAAAAGAATCTGATGTATGCAAGGCTAGATAAAACCCAAAAAAACATAAAGAAAAATACACCGCTAAAACTAATGTTGTACCA
Source organism: uncultured Candidatus Saccharibacteria bacterium (assembly GCA_964507765.1). GTDB lineage: Bacteria > Patescibacteriota > Minisyncoccia > UBA6257 > JAKLIH01 > JAKLIH01. Next base: position 4,833 of record CAZDQI010000012.1, on the reverse strand, counting down.
ATAAAACCAAACTCTTCAGCAATAACCGCGTAAATAGAATCCGTATAGCTCTGAGGTAGATAATTATATTTTTGTATTGATTGTCCAAACCCAACTCCATCAAAACCACCTCTAACTATTCCTGTAATAGATTGTACTTTCTGATAATCGTCTTCATGAGTAATTCTAGCTTTACGATAATTTCCTGCGAAAAAAACACACATACCTAAAAGCATAATAGCAATAAATGAAATTGGCACTAAGACCTTTAAAGATATTTTTGAAGCAAAACACATAACCCCAATAGCAACTAAAAATAAAAATATAATAGAAGTTGCTGGTTGTTTAAAAATTAAAACCATAGGTATACCCACTATAAGCACTAAAGGAATAATTGTTTTTTTCAAATTATTTAATTCATACGGCGATCTTCTAGACAAAAAATCTGCCACAAACAAAATTAAAGTAAATTTTAATAATTCGGCCGGCTGAAAAGAAAAACCAAATATTTCTACTCAACGATTAGCTGATATATTCCCTTTAGGAGAAAACGCCGGTATAAAAACCATTCCTAACAGTAAGATATTAAAAATATAAAACAAAAAAGAAAATTTTCTTAAAAAACTTAAATTAATTTTAGATAAAATAAAAAAAACAACAATACCAATAAGTAGACCTTTTATTCCTTGATCTTTAACAAAATAAAAAGAATCGCCATGCTTATCACGACCAACAATATTTGAAGCGCTAATTAAACATCAAAATCCACCAACAATTAAAATTCCTAAAATAGTAAAAAATATTTTTTTAAGTTTTGTTTTCATAGACTATATACTATTAAGCTTATCAACCGTTTTATTAATATTCTTCTCGCTACTATCTATAATCCGATCAACCAAACCATTAAACTCATCCTCAGAATAAAAATAAATACTAATCTCCCCTTTTTCTCCTTTTCTTTTAATCATAACTTTAGTGCCGAACAAGTCTTCTAATTTTTCTCTTAATTCTAAATCTTTTGGTGAGAAAGAATCTCCCATTCTTCTTCTACCAATTTTACCATTTTTAATATTCTGTTTATCTAAAAATTGTCTAGCAATCATTTCTGCTTCCCTACTACTTAATTGCTTAGACAAAATTTCGCCTAATAAAGCTCTTTGTTTTTCCATATTAGGCAATAACAACAATGCTCTAGCATGAGATTCATTTATCTTGTTCTCGTCTAACGCTTTTTGAGCTTCAAACGGTAATTGTAATAACCTTAATGCATTAGCAACCGCCTCACGGCTTTTACCTACTCTACGACCAACCATTTCTTGAGTATATCCAAACTCATTAACTAGCTTACCATAAGCTCTTGCTTTCATTATAGGGCTCAAATCTTCACGTTGAACATTTTCTACCAAAGCAACTTCTAATTCTAAACTTGCATTTTCAAATTTTTTAATAATAGCTGGAACAGTTTTTAATCCAGCTTCTTTAGAAGCTCTTAACCTTCTTTCTCCAGCAATTAATTGGTATTCAATATTAATACCGTCTGGTTGTTCTTTTTCAATTTTTTTAACAATTAATGGTTCTAAAACACCATATTCACGAATAGAACTAGCCAACTCTTGAATTGCATCTTCATTAAAATCACGTCTTGGTTGATATGGATTTGGTACAATTTTATTAACTTCAAGTTGATAAATTCTATCACCATCTTCTTGATTTAAAAATGAATTTTCTTTCTTTTCTTCTTTAACAACATCATTATTATTCTCATCTTTAATCTCTACTTCATTAGTATTATCTTCATTTACCTCTTCTTGTTTATATGTATTCTCCTCTACAATATTATTTTGTTCTTCTATATTAATATTTTCATATATCTCATGGTTATTAATCTCAGGTAATTCTTGAATAGTATTTTCTTCTTTAATTAAAACGTCTTCTTTAATAACTTCATCATTATTATCAACTCTAAAATTATCATCAATTGTATTTTCTGATTCGTTATTGTATCTATCAAATTCAATCATTTTTGACAAATCAATACCTGAAGATAAAGCACCTTGAGGTTTTTTATCTTCAATCATCAAGTCGTCATTCTGATCATCAGAAATCAACTTGGAACTATTAATATTTCCTATTTGATTTCTATAATCAGGATTTGTAGCCGGTTGAGATATATGAAAATTATCCATAATATATATTTAATTATATAACATATTTTAACAAAATTTCTTTTAAAAAACAAGAAATGTTGTGGAGCTTGGATTCGAACCAAGATAAACGGATTCAGAGTCCGTTGTCCTACCATTAGACGACTCCACAATAGCAAAATTAATCTTGAGTAATTTCTAAAACAGCCATCTCAATTGGCAATCTCTGGTTTAAAACAACGCTAAAATAACCCTGAACATCTAATAATTTTTTAATACTATTTTTAACAAAATTAATATCTGTTTTTTCAGCTTGGCTTTTTAATTTTAATATAAAATCATTTGATAATTCTTTTTTCAAGATTTTATCCAATTTATCAGAAACTTTAATTATTAATAGATTCTGCATATATTCTATCAATGATTTCAAGAACTCCTCTAAATTATACCCATTACGATCTAAATCATCAATATATTTAAACAACTCTATATTATTTTTTTCAATTAAAATATCAACAAAATCAGCAATTTTGTTTTGACCAATTCCACCAATCGTATTTTCAACAACCTCTAAAGTAACCTCTTTGCTTATAGTTGTAATTTGTCCCAACATTGATTCAGCATCACGCATACCTCCGTCTGACTCTTTAGCTATTAAATTTAAAGCTGGTAATTCGTATTCTATTTTTTCTTTTTTTAAAATAGATTCTAATTTTTTAACAATTTTATCAATTGATAATTTTTTAAAATCAAACCTTTGAACTCTTGATAAAATTGTTTTTAACATTTTTTCTGGATCAGTTGTTGCTAATATAAAAATAATATATTCTGGAGGTTCTTCTAAAATTTTCAACAATGCGCCATAAGCACTTTTGCTTAATTGATGAGCTTCGTCAATTATATATATTTTATACCTTCCATTAACTGGTTTAATTTTAGCATTGTCTTGTAAAGCTCTGATCTCATCAATACCGGTATTAGTTGCAGCATCAAATTCAACAACATCTAACGACGCTCCCGAATTAATATCAATGCATGATTGGCATTTATTACATGGTTCAAATTCTTTTCTATCTAAACAATTTATAGCCTTAGCAAAAATACGAGCAGTTGAAGTTTTACCTGTTCCTCTAGGTCCAGTAAATAAATAAGCATGAGCTATCTTGTTATTTAAGATAGCATTAGTTAATGTCTTTACTATTGAATCCTGATCTTGAATACTAGAAAAATCTTGCGGACGATATTTACGATAAAAAACAACATTAGGCATAATATATATTTATAACTTTATTAACACAATCTTATCAAAATATTAAATAAAAAACAACATTTTACTCATTAGCAATCAGTTCTAATTTAAAATTATCCATTAATACTGAATATGTAGGATCTTGTGTATAATTAGCTAGAACTAATATTTTAATATACTCTGTAGCATATCTAAATTGATTTCAGCTAATTACAGGAACATTATCTCCTTGAATTTCAGCTGAATAACATCTTCAAGAGTTTGGTACATTTGTTCCTCTCAAAACCGCATAAGTATAAGAACCATAATCACCTCTACTTTGAGAAACTAATGTACCAGCAGACCTTGAAACTCCAGAATAAGGATTTCTCAATATAACCAGGCTATTATCATAATCTATATCATCATAAATATAAGAGTTTCTTGAATATGTATATTCTGGATAGTCTTCATATGGATAAATAGATAAATATCTAAAATAACTTGGAGTAATAACCCAATCAGAAATATTACTCACTTTCACAGATAAGTCTCCCGTATTTAATTCTTCAGCTAAAACCGTTCTCGTATTTTCTATGCTATTTGATAAATGAGGGGTTATTTGTCTATAATTCTTATCTCAAGACTGAACCCCAAAATACATTCTTGATAGACCCCCTTCCCCAACAGATTTAAAACAACCAGATAGTCGATATCTTTTATTGGGATCAACTTTAATATAATTAGATGACCATACTGTAGCAGAACCAACTCTTTTTAAACTACCACTTCCTTCATAAACATCAGTTGTCTCAATGGATAAATTACTAGGTCAATTAGTTAAACTTTCCATTTCTCCATTTAAAATTAAATTCTTAGGTATAGGTGTTAAATTAGTTCTATTAGCACTACCTAATTCAAAACAATCATCATAATATCCATTATCATTAATAGAATCAGTATTTGAATTTTTAAGTCTTGCTATTAATTCATAACTACCACCAGGAAAGTATGAATAGAAGTAATCACTATCATTAATAGGATCTGTTGGTAAACTTGATAGATATCTATTACCATTGGTAACTGTAAAATCTATTGGTATTCAACCAGTTGAATCTGAATTCTTGTAGGTACTAGCTGGTTTACAGCTATATACATAACCACTTGGTAAGGTTGGGAGTGTATAACTTGAACAGGTAGTACTTGTATCTGGTAGACTAATATATAGTGTATTTGAATTACCATAGTTAATAGCACTTTCATTTCATGATTCCATGAAATTAATTGCTTTATGAATACTTGATATATCTGTTACTCTTCTTGTATCTCTAAAATTATCAAATAATCTTGATGGATTTAATGTAAATATTACAATAGCACTAAGAATAGCAAGAATTGCTATTACTATCATTAATTCTACTAGGGTGAAAGATTTTTTAAATCTAAGCATTTTAATTATTAGATGTTATTATTTTCCCATTA
>CAZDQI010000011.1:0-16102 GCA_964507765.1 uncultured Candidatus Saccharibacteria bacterium | reverse complement strand
ACCGTCTTTTCAGACAGTGGTTTTTTGCTGCGGGACTTGGATTCGAACCAAGATACTCGGCTTCAAAGGCCGATGTCCTACCATTAGACGATCCCGCAATGGATAATTCTATATTACTATATTTTTAGTCAAAAATCAAGGTTTATTTAAATTGCATAAATTTTTAAAATTTGTTAATATATAGGTGTTAACAATATTAAATATATTATTATGGATGAAAATATTCAAGAGGTAAAAGTAATTCGAGAGGAAAATGCTGAGGATAATAAAAAAACCAAAGATTTTTTTAAAAAGCATATAGATATTAATTATAAAAAAGAAGCTGGAATTATTTATAAATTAGGATTTCTTGGGTCTTTAGTTTATTTTATATCTAATATGGACGGTTTATGGTCTTTATTTGTTGGTGCATTTAAATCTATTTTTTGACCAGCATATTTAGTTTTTGAATTAATGAAATATTTGAAGTTGTAAAACAAGCATTCTTGCTTGTTTTTTTGTTGGAAATTGTGCTATACTAATAATATATTAATATTAGGAATATGCACGAAGATAGAAAAACATTAATGGTTGTGGATAGTAATGCTTTAATTCATAGGGCGTATCATGCGTTACCGGGTTTAGTTGATCCAAAAGGTGTTTTGGTTAATGCTGTTTATGGCTTTTGTTTGATTTTTTTAAAAGCTGTTTCTGAAATTAATCCAGATTACATCGTAGCTACTTTTGATGTTAAAGGAAAAACTTTTCGACATGAAGAGTTTGAAGAATACAAAGCACAAAGAAAAAAGAATCCTGATAATTTTTATGATCAAATTCCAATGATAAAAGATTTTTTAAGTAGGTTTGGGGTAATGATACTAGAAAAACAAGGATTTGAAGCTGACGATTTGATTGGTACGGTGTGTGAGAAATTTAAATCTGAAGATATTAATATTATTGTTGTTTCTGGTGATCTTGATACATTGCAATTATTAACCGACAAAGTAAATGTTTGAACGTTAAAAAAGGGAATTAGCAATAGTTCGGTTTATAACATTAAGGCTTTTGAAGACAGATACGGTATACGAGTTGATCAGTTTGTAGATTTTAAAGCCTTAAAAGGTGATCCTTCTGATAATATTCCAGGAGTTAAAGGTGTGGGAGAAAAAAGAGCAATTGATATATTAAAGCAATATGATAGTTTAGATAATTTGTATAAAAATATTGATAAGTATATCGAAGAGAGTAAAGATAATAAAGATAAAAAAATATTAAATATTTTAAAAGAAAATGAAGATGAAGCAATGTTTAGTAAACATTTAGCTTTAATTAAAAAAGATGTTGATGTTGAAGTTAATTTAGAAGATACAAAATTTGATTTTAATAAAAAAGAAAATGTTTTAAAATTTTTGCAAGAAAAAGGATTTAATTCATTGATTAGTAAACTTAATTTATCAGAGTTTAATAAAAATACAAAAAAAGAGTTGGTAGATGATACTAAAATACAAGAATGTGATAACGAAAAAGAATTTTTTGATAATTTTGATAAAAATTCTAGTGTGTTTTTATTTGACAATAAAGATTTAAATATTGAAAAAGATGGTTTGACTTGTTTTTTTAATAAAGATGATTTATGATATATCTATTCTGGTGATGATATTAATTTTGAATTATTTGGTAATTCTAAAATGCATACATATGATAGCAAAAAGATGTATCATAAATATTTTAACAAATTAAAAGAGGTTAGATTTTATGATATGAAATTAGCTTTTTGATTGATTGATCCTGATAGAAAAGATTATTCGATAGACTCTTTGGTAAAGAAATTTAGTGTTAAAAATAATAAAGCAATTAGTTTTATTCAAAATTATGAGATAGAAGACTGAGTGAAATTGTTTAGTAATATTTTAGGAGTTATTCATAGCAAAATTATCAATTTAAAATTAAATATTGTTTTAGAAGAGATTGAGAGTGGTTTAACATTGGTTTTAACTAAAATGGAAGATAGAGGTATTGGTTTGAACACAAGAGAATTGAAAAAAATAAAAGATAAGATTTATTTAGAGATTTTGAATTTAGAAGAAGAAATTTTTGAATTAACAAATGTAGAATTTAATATTAATTCACCAAAACAATTGTCAGAAGTGTTATTTGAAAAATTAAAATTACCAACAAAAGGTTTAGCGAAAACAACAACAAAAAGTATTTCAACAAATAGCAATGAATTAGAGAAATTAATTTATTTACATCCTTGTATTTCTAAGATATTAAAGTTTAAAGAATTGAAAAAATTAGAAACATCTTTTTTAAAAACTTTACCTAATTTTATTGATGAAAATGGTAGGATTCATACAACTTTTGTACAAACAGGTACGGCAACAGGAAGATTATCATCTGATACTCCTAATTTACAAAATATACCAAGTAAAGGTGATTATGGTAAATTAGTTAGAAGTTGTTTTGAGGCTGAAAAAGGTTTTGAATTTGTTTCATTTGATTATTCTCAAATGGAATTAAGAATAGCAGCTAAATTATCAGGAGATAAATTAATGTTAAAAGCTTTTGAAGAAGGAAAAGATTTTCATAAATATACAGCCAGTTTGGTAAATAAAGTTGATTATGCAGACGTTACTAAAGAACAGAGAAATAGAGCTAAAGCTTTAAATTTTGGAATTGTATATGGTATGGGGTCTAAAGCTTTTGCTCAGTCGGCTGGTATTTCAAAAGATGAAGCTAGGATGTTTATTGAAGAGTATTATGAAAACTATTTTGGGCTAAGGAATTTTTTGGATGATTTAAAATTAAAGGCAAAAGAGAATGGATATTGTGAGACATTGTATGGTAGGAAAAGATATTTATCTTTTGTGGGTGGTTTTGGATTTCAAGCAGCTTTAGAAGAAAGGATAGCTATTAATATGCCAATACAAGGATTAGCGGCTGATATAATTAAAAAAGCGATGATTAAAATAGATAATTATTTGAAAGAAGATAAACTAGAAGATAAGGTAAAAATGATATTACAAATTCATGATGAATTAATTTTTGAAGTAGATAATAGTATTAATAGTGATGAAATTATTAATAATATTAAAAAATTGATGGAAAAAAATGATTTTGATATTTTATTAAAAGTCGATATTAAAAAAGGCAAAAATTGAGGTAATTTAAAAGTTAATTAATAATTTATGATTAAGAAGTTTATATACAAAATTAAAATTGCAAAACATTTTTGATCTTTTTGAGCCATGCTAAGTATGGGTTTGGTTTTAATATTTTTATTATTAATAAAATATTGGCTGAATAAAATATATGTTTATGATTTTGTTTTGGTTTTAATTGTTTTAGTTGGTTTTTTTGTTTTACTGTTTTTAATTGATACTATTTCAAGAGTTTCAAGAATTGAATTAGAAAAAAGCCAAGTTGATGGAATGTTAAAATCAATGAATGATTCAGTTATTGCTTATGATGAAAGTTTTAAAATTACTTTAGTTAATGATTCTTTTGAAAGATTGTGTGGCCTTAGCGAAAAGGAATTAATTGGAAATATGGTTAAGCCGGAATTAAACAATGTTGTTAAGTATTCAATTTTATCTAAAATTATCTTTCCTTCACTGGCACCTGAATTAACAAGATTATCGCCTGATACTAACCCATCCAGGGTGTTAATTAAAATATTTAAACCTAGAGAATTAATATTAGAATTAATAACCAGTAGGGTTGAGAATAAATACGACCATTCTTTTGGGTTTGTAAAAATTATTAAAGATCGAACGAGGGAAGAACAGTTGATGAGAAGTAAGTCAGATTTTATAACAGTGGCAGCGCATCAATTAAGAACGCCTTTAACTGGCATTACTTGAGGAGTTGAGGTTTTGGCTAAAAAAGAATTAGGAGAAATAAACGAAAATCAAGAAAAGATTTTAAATCAAAGTTTAATGGCCCTAAAAGAAATGTCAAAAACAATAGATGAGTTATTAAAAGCATCTAGTATTGAAGAAGGAAAATTTGGATATCAATTTGAAATGGGTGATATAATTGATATTATTAATAACTCTTTATCTGGCCATTTAATTAAAGCTGAAGAAAAGAAAGTAAAACTTGTATTTTATCCACCTGAATTTAAAGTTCCTAAATTTGTTATGGACAAAGAAAAGGTTAAAATTGTAATTGATAATTTAATTGATAATGCGATTAAATATAATGTGTTAAATGGAGAAGTAGGTGTTAAGATTGAACCAATTAAAGGTAAGCCTTTTATTAAGATATCAGTTAGTGATACTGGTATTGGTATTAATCAGAAAGAATTGGAGAGTGTTTTTGAGAAGTTTTATCGTTCACCGTCGGTTTTGAAATCCCATACTTCAGGTATTGGATTAGGATTGTATATCACTAAAAATATTGTTAAGAATCATGGTGGTGATATTTGGATTGAATCAATTGAAAAAAGAGGAACAACATTTAATTTTGTATTACCAACAGATCAAAGCTATATACCTCCGCAAGTTTCAGGTAATTTAAAAGTATAAAGGTCGATTTAATTAAAATTTAATTCAAATTTTCATGGAAAAAGAAATAGGAAAAATTACTCATATTTTTGATAAAATTGATGTAGCAATATTAGAACTTAATGACACTTTAAAAGTAGGAGATAATATTCATATTGTTGGTAGTGATACTGATTTTGAACAAATAATTGATTCAATGCAAGTCGAACATAGAAATATTGAAAATGCTGGCAAGGGGGATATTGTTGGAATTAAATTGGCGGCTAAAGCCAAGGTTGGCGATAAAATTTATTTAAGATAATTGAGTAAACGTTAAAAATGATAAAAAAGTGGAATTTGCCATTAATTTTAGAATCAATGGCAATATTAGTAGGAACCGTAATTGGGGGTGGAGTTTTTGCTTTGCCGTATGTTAATATTAAATCAGGACTACTAGCGACTAATATTTGGTTGTTTTTTTTGTGTGCGTTGGTCTGTTTATTGCATTTAATTTTTGGAGAGATAATATTAAGAACTAAAAAAGAAATGAGATTGCCTGGTTATGCTGGGCATTATTTAAGCAATACGGTAAAAAAATTTTTAAGTTTTACAAGTGTTTTTTCTATTGCTTTTTATTTATTAATCTATATTATATTAGCTAATAAATTTCTTCATGTTGTTATGGGAGATAATTTGATTTATTTAAAACCTTATACTTTTATATTTGTTTGGTTTGTTTTAAATCTATTTTTATTTTTTAAAGTGTCTGATGTTAGTAGATTTAATTTTATTTTAACTTTTTTGTTAATGGGGTTGATGATCGGTTTGTCATTTTTATGTTTTAATGCTATTAACCCAGAGAGCATTAGAATTGCAGATCGGATGATTACGCAGCATTGATATGTTGCTTATGGTGTAATTCTGTTTTCTCTTGATGGGTTGGTGGCTGTGCCAATGATGTTCAAATTTTTAAAAAAGAAAAATGCGGTTAAAACTTACTACAGTAGATCAATTGTATTTTCTTTTATTTTTATATTTTTGTTGTTTTCTGTTTTTATGAATTCAGTTGCATTGTTGTCAAAAAATTCAACAACAATAGATACGTTTGCTGGGTTGGTGCCATTTTTAGGTAGAAATGTTTTGATTTTTGGTGCCTATATTGGGTTGTTAGCGGTTGTTACTTCATATATTGTTTATGTTAATTATTACAAAGACATGTTGCAAACTGATATTAAATGTAATAAATTTGTTAGTATTTTTATTAGCATGTTTGTGCCGTTATTGTTTCTGTTATTAGATGTTAATAAGCTTGATAATTTAATGTCTTTAGCAGGGGGAGTTATTGGGGGTATGATATTGGTAGTATTATTGTTTATTTATCAGAAGGTAAGAGATAAAAAGATTAATACTTTTTCTTATAGACTTAAATTGCCAAATTGATTTTTACTTATTTTAGGTGTTTTTTGTTTTGTCGGAGCTATAAGCCAGATAGTTTTACATGTTATAAACAAATAAATTTGTTGACAAGATTTAAATTATTTTATATACTAAACTTAATTAATATCTTAAAAAAATACATATATGAGAAAAATTTTATTCATTTTATTAATATTTATTTTTTCAGTTAATTTTGCGTTTGCGCAACAAAATGTATCAGAATATGAAAAAATTACAGTTACTGGCAAGGTAACATTGGTTAGTATTGATGATTCTTGAATTGTGATTAAAATAGAAAATACATTAATATCTAAAGTGTGAAATTCTTTGAAAAGCATATTTGGGAGAAGATCAGAGAATACAAATACGTATAGAGTTAATATTATAGATACAACTATTTTAGAATCTTCTGAAGGGGAAAATGTTACGCTTGATAATGTTTTAGTGGGAGATTCGGCAACGGTAACAGGTTTTTTGATTGAAAAAATGGATAAAGATAAATCTGGTTTAATTGAAGCAAGTTATGTAAAAATATATCATCCAAAATCAGTAGCTACAATTATTACTGAATTTTTTAGTTTTAGTCGTATAAGAACTTTAGAACCTAGTGATGAGGATAAAGCTATTCTATTAAATCAAAATAAATTGCCAGTTACATATCAATGAGTTGAAGATTCTCAAGATTGTGTTGATGAAGGTGAGCCGATATTAGAGCCTACTTTATTTGCGCCAAAGGTTAATAAAGAATGTTGTGAAGGGTTAACACCTTGTTTGATAGAAGGGTATAGCACAGTGAGTGTAGGAAGTTTTCAATATGTTTTAAAAGGTTATTGTCGTAAAGAATGTTTAGATTCAGATTACCAACAAAATAATTTTGAAAAGACTATATCTTTTGAAGATCCAATGAAGTATTTTTTGCCTCAAGTTCCACAAAGCCCGATAAGATATACTAAGAATTGCGTTAGAGATGCTGATTGTTTATCTTATGAGAAATGTGTAAATGGAAAATGCGTTAATAGTATTGCTGTAGAGAATAATAAATATTGTGTTAAAAATGAAGATTGTGTTTTTAATGGGAACGAATGTATATCAAAAGATACAAGTAATTTTGTTTGATTCTTATCTGGTCAATCAAGTTCTTGTGCTTGTATAAATAATATGTGTCAATATATACCAGTAAGTAATAAAGATACTAAACCAAATTCTGAAATTGAATGTGGAAGTGAAGTTTTTGAAGTTTGTGGAGAAGATAATAAAACATATCGAAATCCATGTGAAGCTTTTAAGGCAGGAGTAAAAATACAATGCAATAAACCTTGTCCATGTAATGAAGATAAAAAACCAGTTGATGTTATGAAATGTAGTATTAATTCTGATTGTGTTTGATGTAATGATAATTGTTATACAGAAGATATGATAGAGTTGCATAATATGCAATGTGATGTTAATAAGAGAATACCAGACGGTGTTAGTTGTGTTTGTGATGAAGAAGAGAAAACTTGTAAATTAAAAGAAAAGGAAGGAAATTTACCACCGATTGCTCCTATTTTTGATCCAAAAGAACCAGAAGTCCCAGATCATACTTGTTCTAAAGATAGTGAATGTGTATTTTGTGGTCCAGAATGTGTAACAAAGGGTGTATTAAATAAAATATTAGATGGTGGTGGCAGTTGTAATTCTAGCTTACAACCAAAAAATATGAAATGCGCATGTAGAAATAGCGTATGTATAACAGAAAAAATTCAAGAGCCAACTACTAGTACAACTACAAGCACAATGCCGTTGCCAAGAGAAGAAGATGGTTTACCTAAAAATGGCGTTGGTAATTTAGAAGATGTACTTATTAATGGTTTTTGTGGTCAACAGACTAATGGTATTTGTACTAAAGATTCAGATTGTGCTGTTGGAGGATGTTCGGGAACAGTATGTCAGTCTAAAAGTGAGCCAAGCATAATTACTACTTGTGATTGAAAGGGGTGTTATCAAAAACCAAGTAATGTATATTGTGGGTGTAATGCTGGAAAATGTCAATGATACAGTGCTAAAAATACAATAGAAACAGTAATTACTGAAAATCCAAATAGTCCAGTGGTTACGCCTCCAACAACTATACCATTAATTATTTATTAGTATTAAGTAGTTAAAATTAAAAACCAGTAAATTTTTACTGGTTTTTTGTTAATTGATTTTAATATGTATATATGGTAAAATACATTAAAAGTTAAGATATATTTATGGATGTTGATTTATTTGATTATGTTTTACCAAAAAAGTTGATAAGCCAAAAATTAGTTTTACCTCGAGACAGATGTAAATTATTGGTGTACAATCGAGAAGAAAAAAGTATGGATCATGGCGTTTTTTATGATATATCAAAATATCTAGGGAAAGACGATGTTTTAGTTTTGAATAATACCAAGGTTTTTCCTTCGAGATTAATGGGCGAAAAAGAGACAGGGGGTAAGATTGAAATATTTTTATTAAATCCAGTTGATAATGATTTTTCTTTAAATGTTAGTGGTAATTGGAATATTTTAGTTAATAAAAAAATACAAGATGGTAGTAAAATACAATTTAAAAATATATTATCAGGAATAATTAATATTGATGGTGGTAGTATTAATATTAAATTTAATAAAGAAGGCAAGGCATTATGAAAAGCTATTTACAAATTAGGTAATATGCCTATTCCTCCATATATTAAAAGTAAAGAAGATGAGAAGCATTACCAAACTATTTATGCCAAAGAAGTAGGTTCTTGTGCTGCACCAACAGCCGGATTTCATTTTACAGATAGATTGTTTAAAAAATTAAAAAAACAGGGGGTTAAAATTGAATTTGTTACTTTGCATGTTGGGCTGGGAACATTTGAGCCAATAAAAGTTAATGAAATTGAAAAGCATAAAATGCACACTGAATTTCTTTCAATTGATAAAAAGGTGGCTGAAAGATTAACAAAGTATAAAAAAGAAGGTAGGAATATTGTAGCAGTTGGTACAACAGTGGTAAGAACATTGGAATCAATTTATGATGGAAATGTGTTTAGAACGGATATTAAAAAAACTAATATTTTTATATATCCAGGTTATAAATTTAAAGCAATTGATAAATTTATTACTAATTTTCATTTTCCAAGATCAACGCCTTTAATGATGGTAGCTGCTTTTATTCAAAACAAACAAAAAGATTTTGATATTTCAAGAAAAGAATTATTAAGAATATATGAAACAGCGATTAAAAAAGAATATTTGTTTTATAGTTTTGGAGAAAGTATGTTTATATTTTAAAAATACATTATGTTTAAAATTGTAAAAAAATCTAAAAAAAGTAAAGCAAGAATTGGTAGGTTAAAAACTGAACATGGTTTTGTTGAAACACCGGTTTTTATGCCTCCAGCAACAAAAGGTTATTTGAAAAGTTTAGATATTAAAGATGTTAGTAATGCTAAAACGCAAATGCTTTTAGTTAATACATATCATTTGTATTTAAAACCAGGCGATTCATATATTAAAAACTTTGGAGGAATTCATAAGTTTATGGGCTGAGATAAACCGATTCTTAGTGATTCAGGGGGGTTTCAAGTTTGAAGTTTAAACAAGAGAGACAAAAAATTAGTAAAAATCAATGATCAGGGAGTTGAATTTACATCAATTCTTGATGGGAGTAAACATATTTTTACACCTGAAAAATCAGTTAAAATTCAACATAATTTAGGTGTTGATATTTTAATGGCTTTTGATCAATGTGCATCTGATGATTTAAATTTAAAAGAAGCTGAATGTGTTTTAGATAAGACTAATAGATGATTGTTAAGAAACATATCAGAACATAAAAAATTAAATACAAGATTTAAATCTAATAAATTATTGTTTGGCATTGCTCAAGGAGGGAAATATATTAATTTAAGGAAAAAGGCAATTGAATTTATGCAAGATTTAGAAATTGATGGTTTGGCTTTAGGCGGTGAAACTATTGGGTATAATATGAAAGAAACTAAGAAATTATTGGATAATATATATGATATATTCCCTAAAGAAAAACCAATTTATACAATGGGGCTTGGAAGCACACCCCAAGATATGATTGATGCTATTATACGTGGTGTTGATATGATGGATTGTGTTAATCCAGCAAGGTTAGCAAGACATGGAAGTTTGTTTGTTGGAAATTTAGATTTTAGAACTTTTAAAATTAAATCTAATGAAAAAGATAATATTTTAAGAATTGGTCAATCAAAATACAAGAACGATAAAAAACCAATTGATAAAAATTGTAATTGTTTTACGTGTCAAAATTATTCTAGAGCTTATTTACGGTATTTGTATTTAATTAACGAGCCTTTGTATTTAAGATTAGCAACAATTCATAATTTACATTTTACCAATATGTTAATTAATACATTAAAAGATTTTATTAAAAATGAATAAACTATTGTTATTTACTTGTTGTGCCCCGTGTGTTTTACCTATTTTAGAATATTTAAAAAATGGTGATTTTGATATTACTTTGTTTTTTGATAATTCTAATATTGATACTTATGATGAATTTGTTAAAAGATTAAAGGACGTTGAAAAGGTTGGTAAAATATATGGATGTAAAGTTATTATATCAGAATATATGCATGAAAAATGATTAAGTTTTTTAAAAAGTAAATTAGATAAATCATTAGATTCATATGTTGAAAATGGAGAAAGATGTAATTTTTGTTTGTTGTTTCGAACTAAAAATACAATTGATTATGCTTTAAACCATGGTTATGATTTTGTATCGTCAACTTTTATTACCAGTAGGTATAAAAATGTCGAATTAGTTAAAAAAACTTTTATTGATTTAACTCAAAATATGGGTGTTAAATTTTTTGATATATCAGCTGATAAGAATTATTTATATAACTTAGGAATTGAGTTGTGTAAAAAATACAATATATATAGACAGAAATATTGTGGGTGTGAATTTTCTAAAAACATATAATATGATTAAAAAAGATATTAAAAATGATGGTAAATATTATTGGACAAACCATGTAAAAGAAAAAATGGCATATTATGGTTTATCTGATAGTTTGGTTAAAAGAGTTTTAAGGTTTCCTAAAAGAACTGAAGAAGGAATAGCTCCTGATACAATTGCAGTAATGAAGACAATGGGATCAAAGAAAAATCCTTATGAAGCATGGGTGATGTATCAAGTTAGGAAAAAAGCTAAAAAAGTTGAAGATGATATGGTTGATATTTTAGATAAATTGTCTGAAGAAGAGATTTCAGATATTATTAAATACAAACCTCAAATTGTAGTGATTAGTGCTTGAAAATACCCAGGGGTTACTGAGAAAAGAAACGAAATACCAATACCGGATGATGTTAAAAAACTTTTTGGTTTGTATCACTTGTAATTTTTTTAAATTTTGATTATAATATTAGTAAGTATTTAAAAGTTTAAAATATTTAATATGAAAAAATTTAAATTTTATTTAGCGTCGGTAATTGTTATAATATTACTTTTGTGTTTTCAATTTCTATTTATTGTTTTGAGAGAAGCTTCTAAATTAGAAGAATCAAGAAAGAATTGAGATCCAAGTGGTATTGATTTGGTTGATTTGGGTTTTGTTTCTGATAGATTTGTTGAAAACTATAATATCAGTAAAGAAATAGTTGAATTTAAAGATTCAAGATTTTTAGTGGTGTTTATAGGTCATGATCAGTCATATTTTGATAGAAATATTGCTTCTAATATGTTTATATATGGTACAGATAATAAAGGAGAGACTGAATTAAAAGACTTTCAATCAATTACTTTAAGTGAATTAGAGAAAGGAAGATTTAATGAAACTTTGCCGTCATTACCAATAATTGAAAAAGTAATTGATATTAATAGTGATGGCAATCCAGAGTTTATTGTTAATTTAGGTGATTATTCGGGGTTTGGGACAAGATATACAGTATTGTCATATAACTTAGATAGAAATGATTTGAAATGATTAAAATTAGTTGATGCAAGTGGGGTTGATAGCCAGGCTTGATTCTTTGAAGGTCATTTTGAAGATAGTTTATTGCATTTTGAAATTGATGAGAAAAATAAATCAATTTATCAGTTTATTGGTGTTAAGCCATTAGATCTTAATCCTGATTATGC
Organism: uncultured Candidatus Saccharibacteria bacterium; assembly: GCA_964507765.1. Classification (GTDB taxonomy): domain Bacteria; phylum Patescibacteriota; class Minisyncoccia; order UBA6257; family JAKLIH01; genus JAKLIH01. The sequence continues at coordinate 4,070 of CAZDQI010000011.1, read as the reverse complement.
TGAAGAATTAGATCAATGACAATGAAGAGCAGATGTTTTTACTTTACAACCAGACGGGAACGTGTTTTTGCAAAAAACTAAATAATATTTATGTCTTCTAAAAATTTTTATGTTATTAATAATTCCGGAGAAAGAGAATTATTATCTTTAAATAAAATGATTGCTAGTGCAAGACGCAGTGGTGCTGATTTACAGTTGGCTAAAACAATTGCTGATACTATTCAGAAAAAAGTAAAAAGAGATGGAATTAAAACAAGTGAAATTTATGGGTGGATCAAAGAGATGCTATCCTCGCAAAATCCTAAAAGCGCTATGAAGTATAGCTTAAAAGAAGCTATACGTAAATTAGGTCCAGCTGGGTATTGATTTGAAAAGTATATAAGTAAATTATATGAAGCTTATGGATATGGCACCAAAATCAATCAAATAATTAAAGGAGCTTGTACTGATTATGAAATTGATGTATTGTTGTGTGATAATAAAGATAAGAAGTTTTCTTTTGGAGAATGCAAATATCACAATCAAGCAGGGGTTAAAGTTAGTATTTCAGTAATTTTAGAAAATTATGCTAGTTTTATTGATTTGAAAGAGGGTAGATTGGCTAAGAGTTATGCTGAGAGGGGGTATGAAGTTAAAAGAACAATAATTACAAATACTAAATTTACAAGTAAGGCTGTTAATTATTCAAATCATTATGGGATTGATTTATTGGGTTGAAAATATCCTAGAAATAGAGGTCTTGAGTATTATATAGAGCTACATGGCTATTATCCGGTAACAATATTGCCATCGGTTAATAATTTAGTTTTAGCCGAATTGTATGAGAGAGATATTTTATTTGCTAAAGATTTATTAGATAGTAAAATTCAAAATAAATTGTTGAAAAAACCATTAAATAGCGTAAGTATAAAGAAACTTATTAAAGAAGCAGAAATATTGTATAATTAATATGAATTATTTTTTGAAATATATTAGTTATATATTGGCGTTTTGTAATAAAATAATATATTGAAAAAATATATTAAATATGGTAAAGTAGTTTTAAGCCGAAGTGGCGGAACTGGCAGACGCGCACGACTCAAAATCGTGTGGAGCAATCCATGTGGGTTCGACCCCCACCTTCGGCACCAATTAATAAAAGCATAAAAACATATTATGAATGCAGTTGAGACTAATTATGATGCACAAGAGAATACTAAGAAAAAAGAGCTTAGTATAAAGAAATGAGCTAAGAGTTTTTTTGTTAGGAAAAATATTATTAGCTTAATTGTAATTTTAGTAATATTATTGTCTTTAACTCAAATTGCGTTGAGTTTTGGTTATCGTATGGGAATGGTTGATAGTGTTAAAAAACAATCTCAAATGAATTTTTGATTAAGTCAGAATGTTTTAGGATTTTCTAATAAAGGATCTGAGAGCGATTGATATGTTTTTTGGGATGTGTGATCTAAATTAAAAAATGAATATGTAGAAAAGAAGAATGTTGAAGATGAGAAGTTAGTTGAATATGCTATTCGAGGTATTGTAGCGGCAACAGAAGACCCATTTTCTGAATTTTTAACTTATACTGATTATATGGAATTGAATGGTGAATTAGCTGGTTCGTTTGAAGGAATTGGAGCTGAAATTGGTAAACGAGATGGACAAGTTGTTATTATTGCACCATTGAAAAATTCTCCAGCCTCTAAAGCAGGATTAAGAGCAGGTGATATGATAGTAGAAGTTGATGGTACATCAACTATTGATTTTTCAACAACTGATGTGGTGAAATTAATAAGAGGTAAGAAAGGAACGCCAGTGAATATTGTTGTTTTTCGAGAATCAATTAACGGGAGGAAAGATTTTGAAATAATAAGAGATACAATTAATATTCCTTCTTGTGATGTAGAGTTTACTGATGATAATATTGCGGTATTACATATATATAATTTTTATGATAATGCTGTAAAAGAATTTTATCAAGCTGTAGATGTAATTCAAAAAAGAAATCCAAAAGGTATTGTTATTGATTTAAGAAACAATCCAGGGGGATATTTAGAATCGTATTTGGAAATGGCAAATAATTTCTTTAAAAAAGGAGAAGTTGTTTTGATAGAAGATTTTAATGGTAAGCAACAAAATGAAACAAAAATTTCTTTAAGAGATGGATATTTTAAAGACAAAAAAATTGTAGTTTTGATTAACGGTGGCTCAGCTTCAGCTGCAGAGATTTTGGCTGGAGCGTTAAGAGACAACAACAATGTTAAAATTGTTGGTGAAAAATCTTTTGGTAAAGGAAGCGTTCAAGAATTAATGCCATTAAGAAACAATAATTTCTTGAAATTAACAATTGCTTATTGGTTAACGCCAAATGGAACTAATATTTCCAAAAAAGGAATTGAGCCTGATATTGAAGTTAAAATTGAAGATGAAGAAATAGATGATCTAGGCCTTTATGACAGTATTAATTTAAGTAAAGACCGTCAATTGAAAACAGCAATTGATGAGTTGAAAAAGTTAATATATTAAATATATGAAATATATCAATTTAGAAGATATTAAAAATGTTAGAAAAAATAATGGATGTGAATTTGCTGAATATCCTTTAAATGATAAAGATATTGATGGGGCGTTAATTAAAATACATGGCCGTTATCCCAATGAAGGAAAGGCCAAAAATACAGTATGCAAAGAATTGGTATATATTGTTGATGGTGTTGGTTTGCTGTATGTCAAGGATCAAAAAATTAGTTTAAAAAAAGACATGGTTGTTTTGATAGATAAGAATGAGGAATATATTTGAGAGGGAGATAATTTAAAATTATTTGTAACATGTGATCCAAATTGATATGTTGAACAACACGAAGAAATTAAATAAAAATTTAAACATACAAATATGAAAATTGCACTATTAAAAGATGTGAGAGGCTTTGGCAAAAAGGGAGAAATTAAAGAAGCAAAAGATGGTTATGCTAAGAATTTTTTAATTAAAAATGGTTTTGCTAAAATTGCTGATAAAGGTGTAGTTAAAGAGGTAAAAATGGCTAATCAAATTAAAGAAGAAAAGAAGAAAAAAATTCAAGACCAAATAAAAAGTTTAGAAGCAAAATTAAAGAAAACTACTTTAACTGTTGCTTTGAAGTTTTCTGAAAACGGAAAAGAAGCATATGAATCTTTAAATAAAAAAATGGTTATTGATGGGCTAAAGAAAGATTTTGATATTGAATTAAATGATAATTGCGATATTGTTTTTGAAAAAAATATAAAAGAAAAAGGAACCAATACAATTCATATCAATTTAGGATATGGTGTATCAGTTCCTTTGACAGTTGAAATAGTTGAAGCTTAGATAATATTTGCTACTGTTACTTGTTTTCTTTTTCCTTGGAAATTGGTTTTTTGTTTTTTTGAGAATTTTACCATTCCGTCTTTTGTAGCATAAATAGTATCATCTTTACCTTTTTTTGTATTTTTACCAGGGTAAATCTTGTTACCTCTTTGTTTAGTAATAATAGTCCCATTTGTTACTATATTACCATCATGAGCTTTAACTCCTAGTCTTTTGGCATTTGAATCTCTTCCATTTCTCGAAGATCCGCCAGCTTTTGTATGGGCCATAATATATTATTTAAATTTATTGTTATATGCTACATATTATATCAAAATTATATAGATTTGTAAAGATGGTTGGTAAATGATTGAAATCTAATTTAGGCTTGATTTTATTTGGTGTTTTTATGTTTGGAGTGGGGTTGATACAAGGCGGTAAATTTTTGAAAAGACCACCAATAATGATTACTGGCGATGTGGTTAATATTTCTGATTTAAAGGCCAGTTCAACAACCAAAATCAAAGAAAAGGTATCTATTGATAATACTAAGGATGGGTTTGTGGCTAGTAGTCGAGGTAAGTATTATTATCCAGCTAATTGTAAATTGGCTGACGGATTGAGTCCAGCCAATTTAATACATTTTAATAGCAAAATGGAAGCTGAAAAGGCAGGGTATATTTACCAAACTAAATGTGATTAAATATATAAAATGAATTCTAAGAAATCTTTCACCCTAGTAGAATTAATGATAGTAATAGCA
>CAZDQI010000010.1:9398-16864 GCA_964507765.1 uncultured Candidatus Saccharibacteria bacterium | reverse complement strand
GATTTAATTTTTTTATAGCAGCTAAAACAATTTGTTTTTTCTCTAATTCAATTTGATTTTGATTAATGTTTTCATCTGATTCAATTTGAATTTCAACTGATTCTTCTTCAATACTAGCTTCAATTGAAATTGTTTTTTTCTTGCTGTCTTTACGATAAAAATCAATTAAATTGTTTCTAGCTAAACGATAGAGGAAAGCTCTAGCATTTTTTAAATAATCTTCTGGTTTATTACAGTTTGCTTTTCAAAATTTAAAAAATGTTTCAGATGTAATATCATTAGCAATATCAGAAGAGTGAGTTCTTAAAAACAAGAAATTATATATCTCTTTTGAATGATCATCGTATATTTTTGAAAAATTGTCTTTAGTCATATTTTATTATCAAAAAATGTCTTTAAATCTTAAATATTCTGAATAACATAGCGTTTTATGTACTATAATAATAGCAAATAATATATAAAAAGTCAAAGAAAAATACAAAACACTTGATTTATGGTAAAAAATGTGTTATAGTGTATTTGTTCGTGTAATATTTTGTTCTTTGAAAAATCAAATTTCGGAGGTTATCAAGATGGTATTTATTGAATTAAGTTTATCCCACTCAACCCTAGAGATTAACAAAGATTTCAGGTTGTTTTTGTCTACTTTATTTCCTAGAGAGAGAGAAATAGTACCCGGAATAAAAATGGTTTTGGATAAAAAAATTATTGGAATTTCTTCTTATCAAGGAAATGTAAGTTTAGAGGCTGTGAACGTTTTTAAAACTGAATCTGGAAAAATCCTGAATAATTTTAAAGGATATATAAAAGGTAAATATTCAAGCAAATCTATTAGAAGCTTGAAATTTACGACAAATCTGTATAGTCCAATAAAAGAAATGGGTGTTTTTTGTATAAAAGGAAAGACTGCCGTCGCAGTTTTTCCCATTATCGAAAAATTACCTTTTAAATCGGCGTCTGAAGGTCAAAAAATATATATAAAATCTTCATCAAGCTTAAAACAAGTCGTTAGTGTTTTAAAAGATTTTATTTTTTATAATGCTAAAAAAACGGCTGGAATTGATGTCTCTCAAGACATCCAGGAGGTATAAATGGAATTATTTTTGCATGTTAAATTGTCTTCCCTAGGTACTTATTCTCAGAGACAGAGAGTTGAATCAGCTTTTTCAAACTTTATCTGTAAAAATAAAGTAAAAACAACGGTCCCCAATGGGGCTTGTCTAGGATTTCCAATTAAAGGGAAGTTCCCAGATTCCCCGATTAATATCATAAACGGTTATATCGAAAACTATTCTGTCAAAGCTAAAGAGGAGACAGAAGATTTCATAATGGGAAAGTGCCTCTACCGATTCAAAAAGGCATTAAAAATAAACACCAGTTTAATTTTAATACCTTTAGATAACACTTTTTATGTACCTGCTACTTACGATATTGTAAGGGAAAAAGCGACCATTGTTAATTTTAAAACCACTCCGAAAGGATTGGTTGCGATTACGAAATTGAACAAATGGGAGTTATTTTCATATCTCGATGCCCTTGTCGAGATGTACAAAAAAAATTAACTCCTGACCCATCAGGCCCCTATTCGTAGGGGCCACCTTTTTTAAAAAAATAGAAAGTATTGAAAAATAGAGAAAAATGTAGTAGAATAGAAATGTTGAATTGCCCCCATAGCTCAGTTGGTAGAGCAGTTGCCTCTTAAGCAAATGGTCGCAGGTTCGAGTCCTGCTGGGGGCACAAAAAAACACACTCAATTGAGTGTGTTTTTATTAATCTAATAATTTAGAAACTGAATCATGATTAACAATACAAAGAATTGTATCACTAATTAATTGAGATATGTCTATTTCTTTAGCAACTCCTAATGATATTGGATAAGATGCGCGTGAGCAAGTATTTGTAATATATATATTTTTAATATCACTTCCTTTTTTAAGATTATCAGCTACTTCGTTTGGACAAGCTCAGTGAGTAATTCCTGCAGATACACTTTTAGCTCCCATATTTAAAATTTCTGAAGAAGCGCCTTTAATAGTATTAAAAGTAGAAGTAACATCATCGATAATAACAACATCTTTATCTTTTACTTCTCCTAGTATTTTAAAATTACTTACACTGTCTTTTTTAACATAATCTCTGGTTTTATGACATATGACCAAAGAACTTCCTGGTACATAAGAACATAATTTCTCAGCTCTTTTAGCACCACCAGCATCAGGAGAAGCAATGGCAATATTATTAAAATCAGTAAAATCTTTTTTAATTTGTTCAGCAAATAGTTTTATAGTTTTTAGATCATCCATAGGAACATTAAAAAATCCTTGAATTTGACCAGCGTGTAAATCAACACAAATAACGCGACTAGCACCTGATGTTTCAATTAAATTAGCTGTTAATTTAGATGTTATTGGCTCTCTCCCTTTGGTTTTTCTATCTTGACGAGCATAACCATAGTAAGGAATAACTACTGTTATTTTTTCAGCTGAAGCCCGTTTTAAAGCATCAATCATAATTAAAAGTTCTAATAAGTTTTCAGCTGGTGGATTAGTTGATTGAATTACAAAAACTTCTTTACCTCGAACATTGTTTTTAATCTTAACTCTGATTTCACCATCAGAAAAATTTTCACAATCTACTTCACCACAAACATTAAAATTCAATTTTTCATTTAATCTATCGCAAATTTTTTGTGATAATTCATTAGAATTACGTCCTGAAAAAATTAAAAAAGGACACTCTTTGTTTTTATCGTCCATTATATTTTTTTATTAAATTTTTTAAAAAATTAAATTTATAATTATTAAACTAAAATTAGCAATAATTAAACCAAGAACAACACCTAAAATAGTATCAGTAGGTCAATGCATACCATTATAGACTCGGGATCACATAATTAAAGGAATTAAAGGTAATAAAATTAAAAATCAAGGGCTATATGCAATTAAAGTTATAACTCCGGCAGTAACAACAGTACTATGACCAGAAGGTAATGTACTATTTTTTTCAGCTTTACCAACAGGATTAATATGATCTTTAGAAATATATGGCCTTGGTTGATAAAATATTTTTTTAATAATTTTATCAACAATAAATTTTACAGAAAATAAAACTAACAATAAATTAGTTATTAGTTTTCAAACTAAACTTCAATCTTGTTTTAAAATCAAAAATCATATTGTAACAACACTACAAAATAATATTAAAAAAGTATTATTACTAATTAGCCAAGAAATACTAGTAAAAGATTTATTTCTTTTATTATATATTTTATAAAATAAATTAGTATTTCAATTTTCCATATATTTTTATTAGCGCTTCCAGAGGGATTCGGACCCCCAACCTCATGGTCCGAAGCCATGCACTCTATCCAGTTGAGCTATGGAAGCATTTATTATAATCTTAGCACAAAAAACAAAATGTGCAAATTAATAACTATTGTCTTTTAATTTTTTTACCATGAAATTTATTGTATGTTTCTTTTAATTCTTTGTTGGTCAAATGAGTGTATATCTGAGTTGTAGAAATAGAAGCATGGCCTAACATTGATTGAACCGAACGTAAATCAGCTCCATTTTGTAATAAATCAGTAGCAAAACAATGGCGTAATGTATGAGGAACAACCCTTTTAGTAATACCAGCTTTAATTGAATAGTGCTTAATAATACGTTCAATTGATCGAGAAGTAAGTCTGGTATGCTCTTTGTTTTTGATGGCTGATAAACTAATAAACAAAGGTTCTTCAACTATATCTTTTCTATCTTTTAATCAATCTAATAAATATTTTTTAGCTCTTTCAGATAAAAACACAACTCTAATTTTTCTACCCTTACCTTTAACTGAAAATTCATTTGTTTCAAAATTAATGCTGTTTTTATTTAAAGAACAAAGTTCAGAGACACGAAGCCCAGTAGAAAACAATAATTCAAGAATAGCTTTATCACGTATGCCTTTTAAATTTGAAAGATCCGGAGCATTAAGTAATCTTAATAATTCTTCTTCAGATATAATATTTACTTCTCTATCACCAGTACGCGGTAAATCAATTTTATCAGGAGAGATAATTTCAATATCTCTACGAATTAAATATTTAAAAAAATTACGAATAGCTATAATATAATAACCTTGAGTATTCTTTTTTCGATTATCACCTGAATCAGTAATTTCACGATTTAGAAATAAACGATACTCACGTAAATTATCATAATTTACATCTTTAGGCGTTAATGATTCATAACTTTTACCAATATAGCTTGATAATCATCTTAGAAAATGTGTGATATATCTTTCGTAATTATCACGAGTATGAATACTTCTATTCTTTTCAATCTCAATAAAATTGAGATAATCATTTAATAAATTTTTTAAATACATAATATTTTTTAATATTTTACTATGTCGCAAAATATTATATCAAGAAATAAAATAAAAAGCAAGGAAAAACCTCTCCCAGTCTTTGACGACCAAGAGAGGTTTTGACTCTTTACTACTTTTTAAGCTTGTAAAGAACCACAGACATAGCCGCCAAAAGTATTACTACTATGGCGACCCATAAAAGGCGGGGGTCTGACCTGGTCATTATATAACCAGTCTGGGCGTCGATCCAAATCCTGCCCCAATACTCACATTTAACAACTAAGACCGTTATAGCAGCTGTAAGGACAAACAAAGATCCCAAAAAGAAAAAACGAATTTTCACAATAACCTCCATAACTTTGATTTTTTGATAGCAATAAAAAAACTAATAACTAATTCTCTTATTGCTATCAAAAAATTGTTTTAATGTGCAAATTGTTGAAAAAAACAAAAAGTTAATAAATAACTATTTATTTTTATATACCTATATTATAACATTAAAATATATATTTGTCAATAGCGTCTGTGGAAAACTTTAAATCTATTCCATGTGTATTTTTTTAACAAATTCTTTGTATTTTTTCAAAAACAATGGATGTTTCTTAAATTCAGGATCAGTAGCAAAAAGAAGCTTTGCTTCATTTTGTATATTTTTTAACATTTTAGAATCTTTTAATGCATTCATAGCTAAATCAGGAAAACCAGATTGGTTTCTACCAAACATTTCTCCTGGCCCTCTTAATTTTAAATCAATTTCAGCTAATTTAAAACCATTGTTACAATCAACCATTGCATTTAATCTTTCTCTTGTTGTTTTGCTATTAGACTCAGTGTAAAGAAAACAATAAGATTGATAATTCCCTCTACCAACCCGACCTCTAAACTGATGGAGTTGAGCTAAGCCAAAACATTCGGTTCCCATGATTAACATAATTGTTGCGTTAGGAACATCAATACCAACTTCAATAACTGAAGTAGCAACTAATAAATTAATATCATTGTTATTAAATTTATTCATAATCAATTCTTTTTCTTTGGATTTCAATTTACCATGCAGCATTTCAACTTTAAATTCTGGAAACACTTTTTTTAAATTTTCAACTTCTTTTTTCACAGCTTTGACTTCGTAATTCAATAACTGATCATAAGAAAAAAGATTTTTAGCTTTCTTTCCTTCTTCATTTTCAATATTTGATTCTTCAATTCTAGGGCAAATAACAAAAGCTTGTCTTCCACTTTTAATTTCTTTTCTAATAAATTCATACATTGTTTTCTCTCTGCTTTTAGGCGTTATTTTTGTAATAATTTTTTTTCTGTTTTTAGGCATTTCATCTAATATGGATAAATCTAAATCTCCATAAACAGATAAAGCTAATGTTCTTGGAATTGGTGTGGCAGTCATAGAAAGAAAATGGGGAATTAAGCCACTGTTTTTGCTTATTAATTCTTTTCTTTGTTTTATACCAAAACGATGTTGCTCATCAATGATAACTAATCCTAAATTTTTAAAATCAATACTTTTTTGAATTAAAGAATGCGTACCAATAACAAATCATTCTGTACCTGATTTTATACTTTTTAATAAATATTCTTTGGATACCTTGCCTTCAATAAAACCATCTTTAATTTTAACTCCTTCACTTGTCATTAAAGCTATTTTAATTTTAAAAGATTCTAAATATTTAATAATATTTTGAAAATGCTGTTTAGCTAAAACTTCGGTTGGAGCCATAAAAGCAACTTGATACCCTTGTTTAACACATAATAACGCCACAGCAATAGCTATAATTGTTTTCCCTGAACCAACATCTCCTTCAAGTAATCGATTCATTGGTGATCCGGTTTCTAAATCTTTCATAATATCTCAAATTGATTTTTTTTGAGCAGAAGTTAATATAAAAGGTAATGTATTTAAAAATTCTTTAATTAAATCAACATCAGCTTTAATTTTAGGAGCTTTATTCTTAGCCATTCTGTCTTTAATATGCATTAAATGCAGTTGTGTAAGCAACATTTCTTCAAAAACAAATCTATTTCTAGCTTTATCAGCTTGTTCAATGCTTTCAGGAAAATGTATTTTATTTATAGCGGTTTTTAAATCAAAAAGATTATTTCTTTTAATTGTTTCAGTTGGTAAATAATCAATAAATTTATTACTAAAATGATCTAATAATTTTTTAATATATGTGCGTAACATTTTTGATGTTACCCCGCTTGTTTCAGGGTAAACTGGAATTAATCTCCCAGTATGTTTTAGTTCAGAAATATCAACTTCTTCTTTATCTTGAGTGCTAGAAATTATTTCAAAAGAAGGACTTTGAAAAACAAAATGTTTGCCTTTTGTTTTTGGTTTTCCGGAAACAGTTATGAGCATATTATTTTTAATTTGGTTTGATATGAACGGTTGGTTAAATCAAACCAAATCAGCAAAACCACTTTCGTCAATTATTTTGGCTTCAGTTAATAACATATGTTTTCGATAAGTTCTATAACTTCTTAATTTTTCAATTCTACCAATAATAGTAGCTGGAACATCTAATTCTAATTCATTAATCGCTTTGATATTTGTAAAATCTTGATAACGAAAAGGAAAGTGTCATAAAAGATCTTTAATGACAAAAATATTTAAATTTTTTAATTTGTCTTCATAGTATTTACCTACTCCGTAAAGGTTTTTAATACTATCATTAAATTTAATACTCTCCATAATAATATATTATTGTATTTATACTATCAAATTTTTAAAATATTGTCATTAATTGATTTCAAATATTTGATTTTACAAAATATAATATATATGGTATAATAAGATTAGTTATTCCAAAATATCAAAGGAGGTTAAAATGAGAATGACTAACTCTTTAGTTATATCATTTATTTTTTTCTTGGCGTCGTTACTATTATTTTGTTTTATTTGTACTAAAAACAATGTTAAATCTGTAATTATTATCGACAGTGTGGGGAAAAATTTTTATGCAATAAAAGAAAGCCCTTATTTTACGTTAGGGGCTGTCTTAACTGACAAATCAAATAGTAGTCCACAAACTCGAATAGCCAATTACTTTTGGTTGTTCGAGGAGGACGGTTACGTCCTCATCGATGGAGAAACTCTT
>CAZDQI010000010.1:0-9388 GCA_964507765.1 uncultured Candidatus Saccharibacteria bacterium | reverse complement strand
TAGGCATATTACTTATATGTTTTGCATAGAAGACCAAATGTTTTAATAAAATTATCCACGACACCCTTTGAGTTTCCTTAATGGGGACTTAAAGGGTTTTTTAATTAAATGAAAAAACGACCGTTTCGTGGTCGTTTTCTTAAAATAAAGAACATTTTGCCGGGTATAAAGGGAGGGGTAAATACCCGGCATTTTTTATAGAAAAGTAGTAAAAACTTTCGGAGGTTTTACTTCATAGATATAATATCACATTTTAATGTTTTGTCAAGTCAAAAAAACAAAACACATTTTTGTGTTTTGTTTTATATATATACATCTATTGTATTTCTTCACTAATATTTTCTTTTTTAATTTCTTTTTGCTCTTTAGTTTCTAAATTTTTAATTGTTACAACCCCCTTTTCTTTTTCGTCAGGCCCATAAATTAATATATATTTACAGTTTTTATCTAAAGCATATTTAATTTGATCTTTTAGCTTATCAGGTGATAAATATATTTCAGCATTAATATTAGCCTTAGTTAAAATTAGTAATAGTTCTAAACAGTCTTTTTTCATTTTTTCATCAAACAAAGCAATTAAAACTGATTTTTTATCTGATTTTGAATTTTCATTTTCCATTAATCCAAAAATTCTTTCAATGCCAATAGATCCTCCACAAGCAGGTGTTTTATCGTCGTTGAATATACTTGTTAATTCGTCGTATCTACCACCTCCAGCAATTGTTGCTTTTAAATCATCACTATAAAATTCAAAAACAGTTGAAGTGTAATAATCAAAACCACGAACTAATGTTTTACAAAAATACACATTGATGTTGTCTAAAAATGGTTTAACTAAATCAACAATTTCATTAATTTTGTATATAATTTCTTTAATAGATGGTTTATCTTTACAATGTTCTTCAAATTTTTGATCATCATTTAATATTTCTAAAATATTTTTACAAATATTTTTATCAAAACCTTTTGATATTAATTCTTCTAAAACACCATCAAAGCCTATTTTATCTCCTTTATCGAGAATAGTCATAAAAGATTTAATATTTTTAATTTGAAAACTTTCTAAAAATTTTAAAAGAAAATCTCTAGAACTAATTTTTAAAGAAACATTTTTAAAATTAAAAAGTTTTAAAGCTTCATTTAAAACAATCATGGTTTCAGCTTCAACTAAATTAGAATTACTATTAATAGTATCAATATCACATTGATAAAACTCTTTGTATCTCCCTCTCCCTGGTTTTTCAGCTCGTCAGGATTTATTAATACAATAGCGTTTAAAAACTTTTGGTAATTTATCTTTGTATTCAGTATAAAAACGAGCAAGAGGAACAGTTAAATCATAACGCAACCCCAAGTCACAACCTTCTTCTGATTTTTCACCCCTTTTTTGAATTTTAAATATTAATTTTTCATTTTCTTCATCACTACTAAATTTGCCATTTAAAACTTCAATACGTTCTAAAACCGGCGTATCAATTTGATCATAATTAAACTTCTCAAATATTTCTTTTATTTGATTAATAATTTTTTCTTTTTTTCTTAATTCATCTGGTAAAGTATCTTTCATCCCAGATGGTGGTTGTGAGTTTATCATGTTATATATTTAATTATATAAATTAAATAATACCATAAAAACTAAATTATTGCAAAACCTATTAAACACATACTCAGAGAAAAAGGATTTCTATTAATCAAAAAATCCTTTTTATCTGATAAAAAGGATTTTTCGTATTGACAATTATATGGGTATTTGGTAAAATATCAATATATTAAATAATTTATTATGTTTATAAAACGTACAATATATAATAATGTTTGAGATTTTTTGGAAACAAAAGAGATTGCCTTAATAATTGGGCCAAGACAAATAGGAAAAACGACTTTACTTTTTCATATTTATTCTAAGTTAAAAAAACAAGGCAAATCATGTTATTTTTTTAGTTTAGAAGATCCTTCGCTATTAAGCAAGCTTGATGAACACCCAGATAATTTGTTAAAAATTATAGATGATTTAGACAAAAACATAAAATATGTTTTTATAGACGAAATTCAATATTTAAAAAATCCATCTAATTTTTTAAAATTTCATTACGATAAATATAAAGGAAAAATTAAATTAATAGTTACTGGTTCTTCTGCTTTTTATATTGATAAAAAATTTAAAGACTCTTTAACAGGAAGAAAAAGAATATTCTTTCTTAATGTTTTTTCTTTTGATGAATTTTTGTTATCAAAAAAAATAAAATTAAAAGATTTAAACATTAAAAAAAAGAAAGAGCTAATGAATGAATATGTTACTTATGGAGGATATCCAAGAGTAATATTAACAGATGATGAAGAAAAAAAGATGCTTATTTTACATGAAATAGCTTATTCTTATACAAAAAGAGATATAGACGATGCGGGAATTCAAAAAGATGAAATATTTTATAAATTATTTGTTTTATTAGCTGACCAAATTGGAAAAACAGTGAATGTCAATGAGCTGGCTAATACTTTAGGGGTTTCAAAAACAATAATAAATAATTTTTTATATATTATGAGAAAATCATTTCATATATATTTAGTAAATCCTTATTTTAAAAATTTACGAAAAGAAATTACGAAAATGAACAAAATATATTTTAATGATTTTGGATTACGCAATGTAATTTTAAATAATTTTGACAAATTAGAACAACGAGATGATAAAGGAGAAATCTTAGAAAATATGATTTATAAAAAATTATTGGAGACTAATGACGAAATAACTATAAATTACTGAACTACATCTGATAAACACGAAGTCGATTTTGTCGTTGGAAATAAAATGGCTTATGAAAGCAAATTTAAAGCTTCAAAAATAATTCCTAAAAATTACACAAAATTTCAAAATACTTATCCTAAAATCAATTTAAAATATATTTATTATGATAAAAATATAGAAAAAGATAATCCTGATTATATTAATTTTTTTGATTTATAAATTATACAAAAAAACAAGCAAAATTAATTTTGCTTGTTTTTTATTTATCCTATTTTTTGTCTTCAATTACAGCCTGAGCAGCAGCAAGTTTAGCAACAGGAACGCGATAAGGAGAACAAGAAACATAGGTTAAACCAATTCTATGACAGAATTTAACACTTTCTGGATCACCACCGTGTTCACCACAAATACCAATCTTTAAATCTTTCTTTGTTTCTCTACCTAATAATACACCCATAGCAACAAGTTTACCAATACCATTTTGGTCAAGAGTTTGGAATGGGTCATTGTCTAATATCTTTTTATTTAAGTAAATTTTAATAAATTTACCGGCATCATCGCGAGAAAAGCCCATACCCATTTGAGTTAAATCATTGGTTCCAAATGAAAAGAATTCAGCTTCTGTTGCAATTTCATCAGCAGTTAAAGCGGCACGAGGAACTTCAATCATAGTTCCAATTTTATAGCTTAATTTCACTTTGTTTTCTTTTAAAACATCTTTTATGATATTAATAGCAACTTGTTTTTGATTTATAAACTCCTTGATATTACCAACTAGTGGAATCATAATTTCAGGAACAACTTTGATTTTATCTTTTTTATACAATTTACAAGCAGCTGACATAATAGCTCTGACTTGCATTTCAGTTATTTCTGGATAAGTTATACCTAAACGACAACCGCGATGACCAAGCATTGGATTTAATTCATGTAAGTCTTGTGATTTTTTCATAATTTTTTCAAAAGGAACACCAATAATAGATGATAATTCTTTAGCAGCTTCATTAGTTTTTGGTAAAAACTCATGTAAAGGTGGATCTAAAGTTCTAATTGTAACTGGATAACCTTTCATAGCTTTGAATAATCCATAAAAATCTTCAGTCTGAAATGGAAGTAATTTATTTAAAGCATCTTTTCTTTCTTCAATTGTATCAGCTAAAATCATTTCTTGCATATATGGTAATCTTTGCGGATCAAAGAACATATGTTCGGTACGACATAATCCAATTCCTTCAGCACCAAAACTACAAGCAACTTTAGCATCACGAGGAACATCAGCATTAGCTCTAACTTTAAGTCTGGCAACGCTATCAGCTCATTTCATAAATGTTTTAAATTCCCCTTCAATTTCAGGCATTATGGTATCAGCCTTACCTAAAATAACATTACCACTATTACCATCAAGGGTAATAAAATCACCGTCTTTAATGGTATAGTTTTCAACTGTAAATTGTTTTTTAATAATATTAATTTTAATATCTTCACAACCAACAACAGCGCATTTACCCATACCACGAGCCACAACCGCAGCATGAGATGTCATCCCTCCTCTTGCTGTTAAAATGCCTTGGGCAACATTCATACCATTAATATCATCAGGTGATGTTTCATCACGAACTAAAACAACTTTTTCACCTGCTTCTGACAAAGCCACTGCTTCATCTGGATCAAAAACAACTTTACCTGTACCAGCACCAGGAGAAGCTGGTAATCCTTTAGCAATAATTTCTAATTTTGCTTTTGGATCAATAACTGGATGAAGTAATTGATTGATTTGATCAGCATCAATACGCATTAAAGCTTCGTTAATGGTAATTAATTTTTCTTTAACCATATCAACAGCAATTTTAATACCAGCTCTAATACTTCTTTTACCACTACGAGTTTGAAGCATGTATAATACATTGTTTTCAATGGTAAATTCAAAATCTTGCATATCTTTATAGTGTTTTTCTAATAAGCTAGTAACTTCAACTAATTGTTTAAATACCTTAGGCATATCTTTTTTAAGATGAAGTATTGGTTGAGGCGTACGAACACCAGCAACAACATCTTCGCCTTGAGCATTAATTAAATATTCACCATAAAATTCTTTTTTACCTGTAGAAGGATTACGAGTAAAGCCAACACCAGTTGCGCAATCTTCACCCATATTACCAAAAACCATAGCTTGAACATTAACAGCTGTACCTAAACTATCAGGAATTTTATTAATTGATCTATAAGTTATAGCTCTAGGATTATTTCAACTTGTAAATACGGCATCTCTTGCCATTTCTAATTGTTTTAAAATATTTTGTGGAAAATCTTTTCCTATTTTAGCCTTAACAATCTTTTTGTATTTCTCAATTAAGTCTTTTAAGTCAATATATGAAACTTCATAATCATATTTGATTTTCTTTTGTTCTTTTAGTTTATGTAGATGCTCTTCAAATTCAGATTTATCAATACCTAAAACAACATCAGAAAACATCATAATAAAACGACGATATGAATCATAAGCAAAACGAGGGTTGTTTGATTTTTTAGCTAATGCTTCAACCGTAATATCATTTAAACCTAGATTTAAAATTGTATCCATCATACCAGGCATTGATATTTTAGCACCTGAACGAACAGAAACTAATAATGGATTCTTATCATCTCCGAATTTTTTGCCTGAAGCTTTTTCTAATTTAGAAATTGCTTGTTTAAATTGATCTTCAAATCCACTTGGTAATTTTTTACCATGTAAGTAATAATAATTACAAACATCGGTTGTAATTGTAAAACCAGGAGGAACAGGAACACCAATATTAGTCATTTCGGCTAAACCAGCGCCTTTACCACCTAAAATATCCTTCATATTTCCTTTACCTTCAGCTTTTTTGTTTTGGAAAGTATAGATATATTTTTCTTGTTTTGGTTTTGCTTGCTTTTTTGTGGCCATAAATTTTTTTTAGATTTTTATTAATTTTGAAAAGTAATTTTATTATATCAAAATTTTAAAAGAAATACAATAAAAGGCCCTAGCGCGACGCTAGGGCTTTGTTCTTATGACTTTTCGGATAGTCAGGAGGGAAGTGGCAATCTATACACTCTTTCACCTGACCACACTCTTCACAAGGGCCATAAGATATCCCGAAGCCAGTAACGGCTTCGATGTGATCTGACCATTTATGACCAGATCCTTCAAATATTTGATCGTGGCACTCTTTACATAGGAACATATCTCAACCTCCTTTCTTGAAGATTAAAGTATATATTTAATTTATCATATATTTATATATTTTCAAGCAAAACATTAATTTTTCATAAAATCTCTTGAATCTTCTAATTCTAAAGATAGAATTTGGGAAAACTTTTCCTTTCCAATTGTAACACCATAAATAACATTAGCACTTGACATGGTAAGCCAATTATGAGTGATAACAATATATTGAGTTGTATTACTTAGGTCTTTTAATATATTAGAAAATTTTCTTGTATTTTCTTCATCTAAAGCAGCATCAACTTCATCTAAAACTAATAATGGTGGTTTACTTTGAGAAACAATGGCAAAAAGTAAAGCAATTGATACTAAACTTTTTTCGCCACCGGATAAAGCTTCTACTCCATCTAATTTGGTTTTTGGTAATTTAACTTTAATATCTAAACCAATTTTCTTTTCTTCGTCTTCTTCGATTAACAACTCTTGTCCATCTTCTGTTTTTTGAATTTTGTTATTTAATTCTACAATCTCTAAATTACCTTTACCACCACCAAATATCATTTCTAAATATTTATTAAAATCAGAATTAATTTCTTTAATTGAAGATGTAAAGGTGGTATTAATTTGAGAAGTTAATTCTTTAATAATTACTTTTAAATCAGATACAGCTTTTTCTAAATCAAGCTTTTGAGAATTTAAAAATTCAATACGGTTTTTAGTATCTTCGTATTCATCAACAATGTTTTGATCAACAAAACCAAGTTCATTTAAAATAGCTCTTAATTTTTCAATTTTATTATAGAAATCTTTTAATTCTAAATCATTGAAATTTAATTCTGATTGATTGATATTAATAATAAAATTAAAATCAAGATTCATAGAAGCTACTTGGTTTTTTAAATTTTCAATACTAATATTGTTTTTTTCAAATTCAATATTAAATTTTTGTTTTTGATTTTGCAAATTCATTAATTCTTTTTGTTTCTGTTCGATAATGCTAAACATTTCTCTTTGTTTTTTAGATTCTAATTCAATTTGGTCTTCTATTTGATTAGCTTCATTATCTTTTTCGTCAATCTTTTGATCAAATTCTTGAATTTTGGTTTTAAATTCATTAATATGATTTTTAATTTCAGAAATATTTTGATTTAATTCTTCAATTTTACTTGTATTGTCAATTGCTTCAATTGTAATTTCTTCATTATCAACATTAATAATATCATCTAATTCTTTTTCAATTGAGATAATATTACTTTTAATCTCATGAATATCTAAGCTATTTAAAATATTTTTAATTAGTTGCTTTAAATTATTAAATTTTAATTCTAATTTATTAAAACTAATAAATTTAGGTTTTTGAGCTTGAGGGGCAGTATTTTTGTTTTGAGCATTTTGCAACCTTTGAATACTTTGTGTTTTTTCTTCAATCTGGCCTTCTAGTTTTGCCATTTCATATACTATTTTTTGTTTTTCTGTATTTAAACTACGAACAATATTCTCAATTTCTTTTTGTTTTTGATTTAAATTTGAAATTGCATTTTGGTCAACATCGTCTGATAAACCAAGCTTGCCTTTTTCAATTTCAATTTCATTTTCAATTTCTTTAATTTTTTTATCATAATTTTCTAATTCAATTAAAATACTTTTATTATTATTTTGAAAATTATGAAAATGATAGCCATAATATTGTTTACATAAAGAAACCAATTCGTCTTGGTACTCTTGCTGCTTATCAAAACGAGAAACATAACGTTTAAGAGATCTAAAATGAGGTAAAACTTCATTAACTAAGCTATTAACTTTGTCTAAATTAATAGTTGTGTTGTTCAATTTTTTCTCAGATGATTCTTTTTTAATTTCTAATTGACGTAACCCAAGGATTTCTTCAAACATTATTTTTCGATCAGCGGCAGATACTTTTAAAATATTTTCAATACTTCCTTGACTAATAATGGAAAGTCCCTTAACACCAAGCTGTAATGATGCCAATAATTCAACTAAATCTTTTTGGCGAGCATCTTTTTTATTTAAATAATATTCTGTTTTCCCATCTTTGTAAATAATTTTTTCGATTTCAAGAGTATTTGATTCAATAATATCTGGACGGTTAATATCATCAAAAACTAGGCGCACTTTAGCGCTTTGCCCACTAGCTTTATGTTCGTTACCACTAAAAATTAAATTTACACTGCTATCAGTTCTTAGGTTTTTTGAACTTTGCTCACCTAAAACTCAACGCAATGCATCAACCACATTAGATTTGCCTGAGCCATTTGGCCCAACAATAGCACTAATTCCTTTAGGAAATTGAAGTATGGTTTTATCAGCAAACGATTTAAATCCCTTAATTTCTATTTCACGCAAGTACATGATATAATATTTAATAAATTACAAATACAATAATATCAAATTTTAGAAATATAGTAAAGAGTAACACAATTTAAAAAACAATTAAAAATTAATTGTTTTTTAAATTAGCTTTAAACTATTTTCATTTTTCTTGATCTAATGCATTTTTAGCTGCATTTTCTTCAGCGTCTTTTTTAGATCAACCCTCTCCTATACCAATTTCAGTGTTATTAATTGAAACTGAAACAGTGTAAAACATCTTATGAGCTGGGCCAGTTGATTTAACCACTTTGTAATTTGGTGCTTTTTTATATAATTGTTGCATTGTTTCTTGAAGCAAGCTTTTATGATCTTTTTGTGTGCTTTTTTCAATAACATCTTTGATAAAATCTTTTAAAACACCAACAATAACATTTTTAGCAACTTTAAAGCCTTGATCAAGATAAATAGCTCCAAACAAAGCTTCTACTGCATCAGCTAAAACATAACATTTTAATTTAGATTCATCAGTGACTTCGTTTAATTGAGATAAAAATTGATCAACACTCATTTTTTCTCCTTTGGATATGAAAATATATTTATCAAGAGAAAAAGCTAAAGCAATTTTAGAAAGCATTAAAGAGTTAACCAGATTAGCTCTTAATGGTGTTAAAACCCCTTCGGAGAAATCAGGATATTCAGTATAAATAAAATCCGAACTAGACAATTGAAGCACAGCATCACCTAAAAATTCTAATCGCTCATTATGGTTGTATGGTCATTTTTTGTTTTCATTTAAAAATGAGCTATGGGTTAATGCCTCAAAAAAATATTCTTTTTTTCTAATTTTGATTTTAAATTTCTCTTCAAAATATTTTATCGCGCTTTCCTTGCGATAATCTCAATTTTTCATATTAATAATTTATTCTTTTTTAATATCTTCTTCTGGTTTTACTTCTTGTATGGTTTTGTATACTGTACCTAAAACACCATTAATAAAACTAGATGATTTTTCACCACCAAAATTCTTTGCCAATTCAACGGCTTCATTAATAGCAACTTTAGGTGGAACATCACCGGATTGATCAAACAATAATTCATACAAACCAATACGCAATACATTG
>CAZDQI010000009.1:12187-18934 GCA_964507765.1 uncultured Candidatus Saccharibacteria bacterium | reverse complement strand
AACAAAGTAAGCGATGTATTAAAAGTAGGAGATAAATTAAAGTTAAAGATTATTAAAATTGAAAATGGAAAAATGTCTCTTTCTTTAAAAGCATTAAAAGAAGTAAAGAAGTAAAATAAAAACACCAATATTTTTGGTGTTTTTAAATATTTGTTATTAATGTAATTCAGGTTTCAAAATTAAGTTCTTCTGGCCTTGATTTAATATTAATCTCAAGTTTTGAAAAAATTTCTGAATATGCTATATTTTTATCATAATAATTTTTAAGATTTGATATTAGCATTTTCCTTGGTTGGCGGAAACCGGCGTTAATTACTTTTTCAAATTTATTGATATATTGGTTTGTATATTTTTTGTTATTTGAATAAAGAGCAATAATGGCTGAATCAACTTTAGGCTGAGGTTTAAAATTTTGTTTTTTAACGGTAGTAATATATTTGGTTTCAAAAAAAAGATTAATGTACATTCTTAATTTATTGTTTGCTATTTCTGTTTTAGCAATTTTCATGGCAAGTTCTTTTTGAGTCATAAGAACAACGGTTGTTGGTTTAGGCGTATTTTCAAAAAAAAGACGAAATAAGAAAGATGATAGGTAATATGGTATATTAGCAACAATTTTAAAATTACTAATTTTTTGGTTTAAAAATATTGGGTAATATTTTCTAATGTCATCTATAACTAATTTAAAATTTGAATGTTCTTTAAACTGATTATTTAAAACTTCTTCCATGCGACTATCAGCTTCAACCGATACAATTTTAGCTTTAGTTTTTAATAATTCATTGGTTAAGCTTCCGGTACCTGGTCCAATTTCTAGTATTAAATCGTTTTCATTAATATTAGCAGCTTTGACCATAGTATTTAATATGGCTTTATTGTGCAAAAAGTTTTGCCCTAGTGATTTTTTAGCGTGAATATTTATCATGTAAAACCTTTGATATTTTTAAAAAAATAGTGTATACTATGGTTAATTAAAAGTATACTATGTTCTATTTTTGATACATTTATTTATATAGATATTATATCAATAATATTAAAAAAATACAAAAGATTTTAAGGCCATTTAATTCTTTGGTTAATTCTTTATTTAATAAAATATTTAACAAAATTGATGTTAGATATTGATATTCTATTTTGATTAAAAAAGCAAAAGTTAATTCAGGATCAATAGCAATGATTGGTTTTTTTGTACTAGCAATTAATTTATCTTTAATATTATCTGGCATGTCTAAAAGTTTTTATACTGGATTATTAGGTGAAGTTGATATTGTTGTTGAATCTATAGACGTGCAAGAAGCAAATGCAATTGAAAGCCCAGTTTCAGTTAATGATGTTGATATTAATAGCTATCTTTATTATCAAAATTTAAATATGGAAGCTAAGTCGGATAATTTCTTAGATTTATATTTAATTGAAGATAAAAGATTTTTGTTAAGATCTACCGAATTAATTCAGTTTGAAATGAGCCTAACTAGACCAGATAGAATTATGACATATGTTGTTAAGTCGGGTGATTCTTTAGGTAAAATTGCTGATAACTTTGGTATTAATGTTGAAACAATTAAAACAGCTAATTCATTAAAAAACAATGTAATTAACCCTGGGCAAGAGTTGGTAATTTTGCCAATATCAGGTATCTATTATACTGTTAAAAAAGGGGATACATTGGGTGGGCTAGCAATTAAACATAAAATATCTGCTTCGGTAATAAGTGAATACAATGGACTAGAAGACGATGTATTACGTATAGGTCAAAAAATTATTTTACCTGGAGCTAAGGCTCAAGTAATTGTTAGTACAACAAAAACTCCTTCAAAAGTTTATGCTAGTAATCCGGCTGATGGGAAACAGGTTAGCGACACAAGAACAACAGAAAGCGATTTCTTTATTTATCCTACAGTTGGATGAAACTGAGGAACGGCCCATGGTGTTAATAATAGTGCTGTTGACATTGCTAATGCTTGTGGAACACCTATTTATGCAAGTGCTGATGGGGTTGTTATTGATGTTAAGTCAAGTGGGTATAATGGCGGATATGGTTTGTATTTAAAGATTAGACATAACAATGGCACATCAACTTTATACGCTCATTTAAGCAAGATTTTAGTAGCTAACGGTCAATATGTGTCTCAAGGCCAATTGATTGGCAAGATGGGGACAACAGGGAGATCAACCGGTTGTCATTTGCATTTTGAAGTTCATGGTACAAAAAATCCATTTATTAAAAATTAGTAAAAAAATACTATGGTACAAAAAATAGCCAAAAAATCACTTTTAATATTTTTGCTTTTTTCTTTAATTGTATCTAGCATTCTTGCGCCAATGAAGGCAAGTATAGTTAATGCTGCACCTAGTAACGAAACTGTGGCAACAGAAACAACCGAAGAAGATGCTGGTGTTATGAACAAGTGTCCTACTTGTTTTGTAGCTGTAGACCCTGGCAGATGAACAGGTTGGGGGTGACTAACGGGAGCTATAGATACTTTCTTATCCCTTATTCCAAGAATAATGGTATTTATATCAAAGTGAATTGTAATTTTATTAGCTAACATATTAAATAATTTAATGGCTCCTGGGGAAGGAACTTATTTCTTTAACTTAAATAGGTTTTTAGATTCAAATGGTATTGTTTTTTGAATATGAAAAACAGCATTAACTTATGCTAATATTTTAATCACATTGTTTTTGATATGAATTGCTATTAACATCATATTAGAGAAAAAAGAATACACATCTTATCAGAGCTTAGTTAAACTAGTTGTGGCTGCTATTTTAGTTAATTTTTCTTTGGTAATTTGCACATTATTTGTTGATATTTCTAATTATTTGTCGTGGCTGTTTATGTCAAATGTTTCGGCAAGCTCTTTTTCTTGTTTATATGCTTGTACTATCCATAAGGTGGCAAATATGTTTAACTGTGTAGCCACTGAAATGGTGTTCTCTGAAACCATTTCTAATGCAGTTGCATTAGTTGTTGCCCTTATTTTTGTTGGGCAGCTATTAGGGTTAATTATTTATGTATTATTGCGTATGGTCTATTTGTGGTTTTTGGTTGGTGTTTCTCCGGTTGCTTTTGTATTAGCAACTATACCAGAAACTAGATCTATATTTGGAAAATGGAAAAATATGTTTACCACATATTTAATTCAATTGCCAATAATCGCTTTTGCCTCATATTTTATATTAAATTTGATGATTTATTTGTCAAATACAATAATGACATCAAGTGCCCCTTATCAACAAGGCACTGAAGGAAGTAATTTCTTGGCTTTTACATTAGCAACTGTATTTTTAATTATAATTTTAGCTCAAGCTTTGTTAGCAGTTGCTCAAGCAATTAATATTAAGCAAGTAGCAATGATGTCAGAAAAAGTAAACAGTTGGGCTAAAAAAGGTTGAGATGCTGTGAGAAAACCAGCTATGAGCTATACCTCAAAAAAGATTTTATCAGCCAAGCCAGTTCAATCTGCTATTGAAAGAGGGAGAAAATCTGGCTGAAATATATTGGCTGATACATCTAATGTATTAAGAAGAAAAATGGAACGTGATCAAGGGGTAACGGCTAGCAATATAAATAAATGAGTAGAAAATAAAAATATTGGTTTAATTGAAAAAGCTTTAAGGCGTAATTCTGGACCTAGAACTGGAGACCCTGCTATTTTCCAAGAAGCTATGGCCGCTTTAGCTAAACTAGAGTCAAAAGGTGATTACAAAGGTGGTAAGCACAAAGACCAGAAATATATGTCTAGACTTAAAGAGATTATGAGTTATGATGTTTTTGTAGACAGCGAAGCTGGATCTTTCTTGAAGGGTCGTTATAATTGAATAAAATCAGGACCTGATTGAAGCGAG
Source organism: uncultured Candidatus Saccharibacteria bacterium (assembly GCA_964507765.1). Lineage (GTDB taxonomy): Bacteria > Patescibacteriota > Minisyncoccia > UBA6257 > JAKLIH01 > JAKLIH01. The sequence continues at coordinate 15,082 of CAZDQI010000009.1, read as the reverse complement.
CAAGAGCATAGAGACCATTATAAGGCAAAAGCAAGTGCTTTGGTACCAGAGGGCACCAAACATAGATCTGCGGCCATTAAAAACAAAGCTGAGGAACTTGCTTATTATATGCCTTTCCAAAACAGAGGTGGAAAAAATGCTGATGGTACTCCAGATCTTGATAAAAAGATTTACAATAAGATGATGGGGGGATTGTATCAACGGTTAAATAAATCAGATGATTTTGCTAAAAACGACTGAATGAATGATTTTCAAAGATTATACGATGCAAGTAAACAAAACAAAAATCCTAAAGAGTTTTTGGAAATATTCAAAGACTTCCAAAAAACGTTTAGACAAGAAGATATGAGAAAAATATTTGATAGCTTACCAGCATCTTTGCGTGGAAAGTTCTGATCAAATATTGCTAAAATGGCTATAGTTGCTAATAAGGTTAAAAAAGGTGATATGGGAGACAAGACAATAGAGGGATGATTCAATTATCTTGATTCACACCCAGGCGAAATAACAGAAAATGCCAGAGATGCTTTTATTAATATCGCAGGAGATGGTTCTAGAATCGAGAATACTAATAATAGCTGAATGGCTGATAGAGGCAAGAAATCATTTGTGAAAGCCTTGTACGCAAATGAATTTATAAATAAAATAAAAGATTAGCATGCAAGATATTACTGCTTTTTATATTTTTGATTATTTACCATTAAAAATACAAGAACTTTTATTTAGTCAATATATGGACAATGCTATGGAAAATGTTTTTTCAATAGCTAGTATTCCGACTGACAACCAAACAGATCTGCACAGAGATGTTGTTGGTGTTTTAATTGGAAAATATAGTATAGAAAAATTAGCAGAGATCTTAAAAGACAAATATGGCTTGAGCGAAAGTATGGTCAAATTAGTAATGGATTTTTTAAATTCAAAAATTTTTAATTTTTTAAAAGTTGAGATGCAAAAGTCTAAGATAGTTTATGAACAAGCAAAAAAAGAGGGAGTAGGTGGTGTCAAAAGAGATGTTATTATACAAGAAAAACTTTCTAACAAACCTCCGGAAAAATTAGTTTCCTATATACAGGAATTAGCTAGTGCTTTAAAAGAAAAGCCGGAAGAAAAAGTTGTTGAAAATGAAGAGAAGAAAGAAATAGAGTCTGCTTTTACTAAAACAGAAGCGGAGAATAAGCCGATTATTACAGAGCCACCATTACCAAAAGAAGAAATTAAAGCTGAAGTCCAGGATCCTATAAATGACGCTCCAGTGGCGGTTGAAAAGGAGGAAGAAGAGAAAGGCTCTATATTACTACAAGCTATGCGTAAAAACAAAACAGACAATACTGGTAAATTAAATGAGTATTACAAATCTCTAAAAAATAATTTAAATACAATTAATACAGATGAAAAAGAAACTGTGTTTCAACCTCCGTTTAAAAGCAATATCAATAAGAGAGCTTTAATTGAGTCTTCTTTTGATAGCAGTATTAGTCAAGTTGAGAAAGAAAACAAAAAAGACGATTCTCAAGAATTTAAAACACCAGTAAAATACAATAGCTTTAATTACTCAAAGAAAGAAAGTTCTGTTGAAGAAATAAATAAAAATGATAGTAAATTTGTAGATTTGGGTGATTTTGACTAGCAATTTCATTGATAATTTTTTTGTTTTGTGATACATTATACATATATTTAAATTAATTTATTATGAATAATTACCAAGTACCACAATTTATTGAAGATGAATCTAAACTGGTAGGACCTTTTAATTTTACCCAGTTGTTTATATTAGTTGGTGGTGGTTCTTTAGCAGTTATTTTTTATAAGTTAATGAAGGCTTTTATTGGAATTCCTTTAGCTATAATTGTTAGTTTTATTGCTTGTTTAATAGCTTTTGCTAAAGTTAATGATATGCCTTTATACAAAATGATTTTACCTATGATAAAGCATTTTGTATTACCAAAATCTTATCAATGAAGTAATTTCCATAAAAAACAAGTTGTGGTAGATAAAAAAGATGTTAATGCTTTTAGTTTGAATAACCAAAATGATAAAAGCGAAAAAGATTTAAGTAAGATTGATGCTTTAACTAAAATATTAGACAAGGGTAATGAAAAATAAAATTTCTACAAATAATGCTAGTACTCAGTATTTAATGCCTATTAATGAAATACGCAACAATACTATTGTATTAAAAAATGGTGCTTTAAGATCGCTTATTGAAGTTGATGGTATAAATATTGATTTAATGTCTAGTGAAGACCAAGAAAATATGTTGCAAATGTGACAGTCATTTTTAAATAATTTAGACTTTTCTGTTCAAGTATTAATTGTTTCTAGAAAAGCAAATATTGATAGTTACATACAAAATGTTGAAAGCAAGTTAGAGACTATTTATGAAGAGATGTTACAGTTGCAAGTTAGTGACTATATTGAATTTGTTCGAGATTTTACATCAAATAATAAAATTATTGATAAAAAATATTATATCATTGTTCCTTATGATCCTTTCATACTTAAAAAAACTGGGTTTGTTAGTCAAATAAAAGATATGTTTTTTAATATTTTCAATCTAAATAGGGAAGCTTTCACTCAGGATACGGTTTTAGCTGATAATGAGTTTCAAAAAAATTATCAACAATTGATTTTACGCCAGGATACAATTATATCACAATTACTAAAGATGGGATTATCGGCTAGATTGGTTTTAACTAATGAAGTTATTCCTCTAGTTCATAATATATATAATCCGGATACGACATTACAAACAATAACTGATAAATAAAAGACTATGTCTATATTTTCTTCAAAAAATAATCAGTCAGTAGACGAGCTTGTTGATCAAAGCCGCGCTGGTTATATTAAGGCAGTAGCTTCATTAAGGGATATTATTGCTCCTTCTGGAGTAGT
>CAZDQI010000009.1:0-12087 GCA_964507765.1 uncultured Candidatus Saccharibacteria bacterium | reverse complement strand
CCAGCCTTAGAAACAGCTGTTGACGATATTGAAAGCTTAAGAGAATCTATTGTACAGGGCACAGAAAAAATGTTTAGAGTTGCTGTATATATTACTTTAATCGCTAATAGTGAAAAAGAATTAGATGACAATGAAAACAAAATAAATACCTTTTTGGAAAGTAAAATGATTTATCCAAAACCAGCTCATTTTAGACATTTTGAAGGTTACGAGTGTACGGTACCGGTATGTTTAGATAGATTAGGCTATGGTACTTTATTAAATTCAACACCAGCTTCAACCCTATTTCCATTTATTTCAGCAAATTTAACACAAAATACAGGTATTATGTATGGAATTAATTTAATAAATAATAGTTTGGTTATATTCGATAGGTTTACTCGAGAAAACGCCAATATGTGTGTTTTTGGTACTTCTGGTAGCGGTAAAAGTTATGCTGTTAAAACTCATGCTGTAAGAGAGCTTATGATGGGTTCAGATATTATTGTTATAGACCCAGAAAATGAATATGAATATTTGGCTAAGGCTGTTGGTGGAGAAAGTTACAAAATAGCTGTTGCTTCTAAAGACCATATCAATCCATTTGATTTACCAATTATAGCAAGTGATGAGACTGTAGGAGAAGTATTTAGAGGTCATGTATTAAATTTAATTGGTTTAATTAAAATATTGTTAGGCGGATTAACTCCTATGGAAGAAGTTACTATAGACCAGGCTATTACTTTAACTTATGCATCAAGAAATATTGACCCAGAAGAAGATAATGAAGTTGCAAATATGCCAATACTAGAAGATTTGGTAAATGTTTTAAATACAATGGAAGGGGGTGAAAATTTATCTGCAAAACTATATAAATATACCAAGGGAACTTATGGAAAGTTTTTAAATAATTCAACCAATATTGATATACGAAACAGATTTGTAGTTTTTAATATTAATGATTTAGAAGAAGAATTGAGACCAATCGCTATGTATATTTTATTAAATTATGTATGAAATAACGTTAAAAAAGTAATGAAAAAAAGAATTTTAATAGTTGAAGAAGCTTGATTATTAATGAAATTCAAAGAAAGCGCTAATTTCTTGTTAAGTTTTGCTAAAAGGGCAAGAAAATATTATCTAGGATTAACAACTATTACACAAGATCTAGATGATTTTTTGAAATCACCTCATGGTATTCCTATAATCACAAACTCCAGCATAAAATTATTGTTTAAACAGTCTACTGTTACTATAAGACAAATAACCGAAGCTTTACAACTAACTGAAGTCGAAAATAATATTTTAACCCAAATTGATATTGGATCTGGTTTGTTTTTGGCTGGCGATAAACATGCTTTAATACAAGTTGTTGCATCTTATACTGAAGATCAATTGATAACATCTGACCCTCAAAAGTTAATGGCCTTAAGAAATAAAAACTAAACTTATTTTATGGCAGTACCATTAATTGCAGCTGGCGCTAAAGTGGCAGGTAAGGCTGTGGCAAAAAAAGTTTTAGCAAAAAAAGCAGCTACCGTTGCGGCAAAACAAGCTGGAAAACAAGCAGCCAAAAAAGGTATTCAAAAAATATCTACGAAAGCTGTAAAAGGTAAGGTAGGCAACTTAAGAAAAACTTCTAAGGAGGTTAAAAAGGCAATAGACTTAAAAGACCAAGTTTCAGATGAAGGAGAAAAAGTAAAAAGAAAAAGAGATTTGTTAGATAGATTTTTAAAAAAAGAAAAAAATGTTAGTGCACCGGAAGGGGAGAAAACCAGTAAGTTAGTTTTTTATTCTGCTTTGTTTTGTGCGATAATAAAAGATGTAATAGAAATTTATTTAACAATATATGTATCAAGTTGATTGATAACTATTATTAGCTTTTTCCCTAGTGCTATATTGGCTGCATTGTTGTTTTTTTCTGGCAAAAAGAGTACAATGAAGATAGTTGTATATTTACTAGGTATAGCGGTAGATTACATTATTCCTGGAGTAAATGCTTTGCCTATTGCTACTATAGCAGTAATTATAACCTTTAAATTAGGTGATATTGATCTTTCTTTCTTAAAAAATTTAAAGGGGAAAGATGTAAAAAAGGGGTTAGGTCTTGTTAAAAAATTTGTAAGATAATAAAATGTTAAATACTAAAACAAAAATATTATTAATTATTTGTTTATTGTTGATAGTTGCTGCTTTAAGCCCAAACGTATTAGCGGCTAGCTCTACATATATATTTGAAACCACAATACCTTGATTTAATCCTAAAAATATCACTGGTTTTGGTGATTTAGTTAATCAGATAATAAAACTGTCGTATAGATTGGCTATACTATTTGTTTTGTATAAAATTATTGAAATTGGTTTTAAATATATGACTGGAACAGGAAAAGCAGAATCGGTGGTGTCAGTAGCTAAAGGATCTAAAAATTTATTGGTTGGTGTTTTAATTTTATTTGGATCATATATTATTTTATATACCATTAACCCGTCTTTAACTCAATTACCAAACAATATTAATTGTCCATCAGGGTCTGCTTTTTGTGATCAACAAACTAAGAGCAAAACAACGGAGGTTAAAATTACATGTAAAGGCAAAGACCCTCTAAACGATGATGGAGGAGTTGACGGAGGAAATGATGTTAGTTTTGCTTATACGACCGAAATGGCAGGAGTAACTCCTAGGGATTTTTCCGTTTTTGTAAGTAATAATTTTGATAGTATCTATAGAAGTGGTGATTGAGAAAACGCATTAAACGATTTATCATCGGGAAAAACATCTAATAATATTTGGCTGGCTATTAAAAAAGCAATAGAAAATAAAGATGAATGAATTGATTCTGCTAGTTGCTATGGTAAAATTGAACCTGGCCCAATTTTTACTGGACACGACAAGGTGGGAGATTACGTTTCTTGCCATGATACTTACGAAGCTGTTGATTTTGTTGTAAGAGATGCTAATCTAGACACCCATTCACTTCAAGCAAAAGCTTGTATGAAGTTGTTAATGAACTACTTGAGATCTAATATGTCTGACAAGGTAAAGGTTTGCGACGAAACAATGTTTGAACCGCCTCATATACATGTCCAGGATATTAGTTGTAATGTTCCTTGTAGAACAAAATAATTAATTAAAAAACCAGAGAATTTTCTCTGGTTTTTTTATTCTCGGCATTCAATTACAACTCTTCTGTTTGGTGTTTCTCCTTCAGAACGACTATAAATATCTGGATAAAGGGATATTTCATTATGAATAATCCTTCTATCTCTAGCTGTCATTGGTTCTAGTTTTACAGGGACTTTAAATACCATTACTTTTTGAGCTGCTTTTTTAGCCATATCTTGTAATTCTTTTTGCCTATTAAGTCTATAGCCGTTAATATCAAATTCTACTCGACAGCGAGTATCTGTTTGATTATTTAAATTAGCAATATTGGTTAACACTATTTCAAATGCCTCTAAGTTTGAACCATATTTCCCAATAAAAATACTGGCTGTAGTTGGCAAACTAACATTAATGATTAGTTTTTCCTTAGAGTTATAACCGCTAATATCAATATTAAAATCTTCAACTTTACAGTTTTTAAAAAATACTTCTAATATGTTTTTTATTAATTCTATATTGTTTTCCATAAAATTAAGACTTAATTACTTTTTTTCTTATATACACGGTTTGCAATATATTTATAACGGTTAGTATAATTCAGTATAAGAAAATTGCACTTTTAAAAACTTTATATTGAAGAATAAAGATAATAGGAAAGGCGAAAGTAAAAATACGCATCATGTTTTTTTGTGGATCGGTATTTTTCAAATACTTTAAAGTAATAACTCCATGTATAATTTGAGTAGCAGCGGCAAGTATAGCAAGGATTAAGCTTGGCTCTGATAAGTTAATTAACCCTAAAAATGAATAGTTTATAGGTAATTGGGGTATAAATTTATATATATACTCAGCAAAACCTGGTTTAGTAGCAACGGTAAAAGCACTAAATAATCCATAAATTATAAAAATCTGTAAAAAGGCAAAGAAAAAAGCAAAGCTTGGATTAATTTTATTTGTTTTATATATTTCCAACAATAAAGATGTTTGTTTTTGTGGGTCTTGTTTGTTCTCAGCTTGAATTTTTTTAATTTCTGGCTGTATTTTTTGCATTTTCTTTTGAATGATTTCATTCTGGGTAAATAGTGGTCACAAAATCATTCTAACCGTTGTTGTTGTTAATATAATAGCAAAACCAAAATCTTTAACAATATAAAAAAGGAAAAATAGTAAATTTAATGTTGGCTGTCAAAAAAATGTTCTAAACATATTTGTATTTTTATTTAATTTTGTTAAAAAGATTGATACATTCTTCTTTAATTTCTTTGTATTTTGAATTTTTTATATTGCTTTTAATTACAACAACAAAGTCAAAATTTTTAGAAATATTAGGCAAAATCTCTCTTATAATGCTTCTTAATATGCGTTTATAATAATTGCGTTCAACTGCTGTTTTAAAATATTTGCTTGATATACTAAAGGCAAATCTCGGATTTGTATTTAATGTTTTGATAAAATTAATGATAATGTTATTGCCAAAAAGGCTTTTTTTATTATCAAATACTTTTTTTATATCAAGTTTTTTAGCGAGTCTGTATTTACTAGCTAACATATTTAAGCTGCTAATTGTTTACGATTTTTTAAACGTCTACCTTTGATTATTTTTTTACCACTCTTTGTTGATTGGCGGCTTAAAAAACCAAATTTTTTAGCTCTTTTCCTCTTACTTGGTTGATATGTTCTTTTTGTGGCCATAATAGTAATTTAATTATTTTAATGAATATATAATAACATATTGTTTGTAATAAAACAAGGGTATTGAGATGTTGTTTCTAAATAGCTTAGTGACATATTAACAACTTTTCCACAGGTGTTTTTTCTATTGTGTATTTTCTGTTGAAAATTTTTAAAAAAGAAGTTATACTATTTATATAAAAATTAAGTTAATTTTATGCAAAATGAGGAATTAAAACAGTTGTGAAAACAGGTTTTAGCTGAAATAGAGTTAAATATTTCTAAAGCTAATTTTGTTACTTGATTTAAAAACAGCGCTATTATTGAAAAAACTAAGGATGCTATTACAATAGCTACTAATTCTAATTTTGCAAAAGAGTGATTGGAAAATAGGTATAACAAGTATATTAAAAAGGCTTTGGAAAAATTTGCACCTGAAATCAAAAATATTGTATATAAAACAGAAAGTATTGATAAAATTGAAAAATTTCAAGTTTTAACAGATAAAAATATTAAAAAAACCAATACCAAAGAAACTAAATCAAAGGATTTTTCTGATGATTTAATTAAATCATCTCAGGATCCAGATACAAATCTTAATTCAAAATATACTTTTGATAATTTGGTTGTTGGATCTCACAACGAACTGGCTCATGCTGCTGTTTTAGCAGTAATGGATAATTTGGGAATAAAATACAATCCATTGTTTATTTATGGTGGGGTTGGGTTGGGTAAAACCCATTTAATTCAATCTTTGGGAAATGCAATGCGTAAAAAGAATAAAAAATTAAATATTTGATATATTAATACTGAGAGGTTAGTTAATGATATTATTGGGTCTATTAGAGAACAAACAATTAATGAGGTCAAGAAAAGATATAAAAAAATAGACTTGTTATTAATTGATGATATTCAATTCATTTCCAATAAAGAAAAAACACAAGAAGAGGTTTTTCATATTTTTAATACTTTATATGAGGCAAATAAACAAATTGTATTCACCTCTGATAGGCCACCAAAAGCTATTCCTGGTTTAGAAGAGAGATTACGGTCTAGGTTTGAAGGTGGTATGGTTGCTGATATTAGTTTACCTAACTATGAAACAAGAGTAGCTATTTTAAAAAACAAGTTAAAAGATAAAAAATCTAGTTTACCAGAAGAAATAATTGATTATATAGCTCAAAATATTACAAATAATGTTAGAGAGCTTGAAGGAGCTTTGAATACTTTATTAATTAATTTTGAGGTTAAAAAAATAAATCCAAGTATAGATTTATCTAAAAAATTACTTGAGGATTTTATAAAAAAACCTAAAAAAACTATTAACCCTCAAGATGTATTAAAAGTAATTTCTAATTTTTATGATATATCAATAGAAAAGATAAAAGGGGACTCAAGACGAAAAGATTTGGTAAAAGCAAGACAAGTATGTATGTATATATTAAGAGAATTAGTTAAATTATCATATCCTGCAATTGGTGAGTTTTTTAACAATAAAGATCATACAACTGTAATGCATTCATGTAAAAAAATAGAAAAAGAAATAATTAAAGATAGTGTTCTTAATGGTGAAATAGAATCTTTGGTAGAAAAAATTAGTTACAATGTGTTTAACTAGTGGAAAAGTATATTAAAAATATGTTTAAAACTAGTGATTAAAAGTGTTTAAAAGTTTGTGATAATGATTGACTTTGTTTATATATTATTCTTTAGTAAAAATTATTCATTTTCTATAAACATCTATTTAGTTTATTATCCACATAAACAATATTAAAAAAACTTTTGTTTAATTGGTTTATTATTGTTTTACACTTTTACACATAGCTAATAGTATTAATAATTAATTTAAAATTTAATAAAAATATAAAATAAGAAATATGAAATTTACATGTTTAACATCTAATCTTAAAAAAGCATTAAATGTTTGTGATAAAATAACTAATAAAAATTTAAGTTTACCTATTCTAAATAATATATTAATTAAAACTGTTAAAAATCAATTACAATTAATTTCTACTGATTTAGAAATAGGTTTAAATTATTTTGTTTCTGGAGAGGTAATTGATGAAGGAGAAATTATTGTACCAAGCAATTTATTATTAAGTTTAATTAATAATTTAAAAGAAGAAAAAATTACATTAGAAACTAAGAAAAATAAACTATATATTCAAACAAAAGAAGTGGATTTAAGTGTTCAAGGTTTTGATAGTGATGATTTTCCAATTATACCTAAAATTAAAACAGATAATGTTTTAGAGATAGATTCAAGAGAATTATTATTAACTTTAAATCAAGTTATTAAAAGCGCCAGAGCTGGGTTTAATAAACCAGAGTTAAATAGTGTTTATTTTAATTTTGATAAAAGTAATATATTTTTTGTTAGTACTGATAGTTTTAGATTGTCAGAGAAACAATTAAGTAAAAGCTTATATAATTATTCTGGGGATAAGGAAATAAAACTTATAGTTCCAGTTAAAGCCATATCAGAAGTAATATTGATTTTACAAAATTTTGAAGATATTGATGAAAAAGTTAAAATATATTTTTCAAACAATCAAATATTTTTTGATTTTGGAAGTGTAAATATGATATCTCGTTTAATTGAAGGAGAATTTCCTAATTATAAAAATATTATACCTAAAACATTTCAAACAAAAATACAAATTAATAAAAATAATTTTATTGAATCAATTAAATTAATTAGTTTAATGAGTAGTCAAATTAAAGATATTAATATACAAGTTGATAGCAAAAAACAAGAATTAATAATGAAAGGATCAGATGTAAATAAAGGAGAAGGGGTTTATCGGTTAAAATGTTTAATTGATGGTTATGATTCTAAAATATGTTTTAATTATAGCTATATTTTAGACGGGTTAGAAAGCATTAATAATGAAGAGATATTTATGGGGATTAGTGAAGATAGCCCAGCTTTAATAAAATCAACTAGCGATGATAATTTTGTATATATATTAATGCCAATAAGGATTTAATATGTTTAGATCTATTAAGGATGTTTTAAAAAAAAGAGTTAAGGATTTAAAAATAGACAATGGTTTAAAAGAGCAGGTTGTTTTAAGTTTGATGGAAGATTTTTTAAAACAAAAAGATTTCTTTTTATGTTTTCCTAAGAGTTTTAGAAATAATGAATTATTGATTGTTTCTTCAAAAGCAGTTATTGCTAATGAATTAAACGATAAAAAACAATTAATATTTGATTTTTTAAAAGAAGAATGTCCTGATATTGTTGTAGATAAAATTAAAATCGTTATTAATAATAATCTATAAATATGATTAACGAAATTAAAGAATGTGTTTTTAATGTTGTTAATAAGTATGTAAAAACTAAAAATATTAAAATTGAAAAAATACAAAATATTAAATTTGGGGATTACTCAAGTAATATTTTAATGATATTAAAACCAGAACCAAATATTATTGAAAAAATATTAAAAGATTTAGAAGATCAGAAATTTGTTAAGGAAAATATACAAAAGATAGAATACAAAGAACCTGGTTTTTTAAATTTTTTTCTTAAAAAAGAATGTTTGTTGAATAATTTGGAAAAAATTATTAATTTTGATGAAAAAATGTTTTGATTAAAAGATTCAAAAAGTTTTTTAATTGAACATACTAGTCCAAACACTAATAAACCACTACATATTGGTCATTTAAGAAATACAGTTTTTGCTATGGCGGTTATTAGAATTTTAAAGGCTTTGAACTGTAAGGTTAAAGCAGATTGTTTGTTTAATGATAGAGGTATTCATATATGTAAAGCATTGTTTGGTTATTTAAAGGAAAATTCTTTAGAAACACCTATTAATGAAGTTTTGAATAAATGATATGAAAATCAAGATAAATGACCTATGCCTGCAGAGGGGGAATACAAAGATAGTTTTGTTGGTAAATATTATATCTTGGGGGTTAAATGCGAAAAAAATGAAGAATATAAAAAAGAAATACAATGGTTATTGCAAGAATGAGAAAAAGACAATCCAAAAGTTATTAAATTGTGAGAGATATTAAATGGATGGTTTTATGATCAATTCTATAATAGTTTTAAACTATTAGGAAGTTATGCTGATCATTATTGATATGAAAGTGAATTTTTTAAAAAAGCCAAAGAATTAGCTAAAAAGGGGTTGGAAAAGGGGGTATTTAAAGAATTAGAAGACGGAGCAGTGTTAACACAATTAGAATCATATGGGTTGACTGATGATATTGTTCAAAGGTCTGATGGGACAGCAATGTATTTTACTCAAGATTTGTATTTAACTAAGATGAAAACAGAGATGTTTCCATCCGATAAATATGTTTGAGTTGTAGGTCCTGAGCAAAAACTACACATGAAACAGGTTTTTGCAGTTTGTGATCAATTAGGAATTGGTAATATGGATAGATTTATTCATTTAAGTTACGGGGCTGTTTGTAATAAAGATGGAAGTAAAATGAGTTCTAGAAGTGGAGATGTGTTAAGTATTATGGACTTGTTAAATGAGTTAAAACAAGCAATTGTTTTGAAAAAAGAAAAAGAATATATATCTCTTAATAATTTTAAAGAAGAAGAACAAAATACAATTATACAAAATCTTAGTTTAGGAGCTATTAAATATGCAATATTAAAATTAGAAAAAGAACAAGATTTGCGTTTTGATTTAAATGAAATATTGGATTTAAAAGGAAATGGCAGTCCATATATTCAATATACCTATGCTAGGTGTTTTTCAATTTTAGAAAAAGTAGAAGAAAAAGAGGGGGTGATTGATGTTGATAAAATTACAGAGGAAGAAAATGTTTTGTTAAGAGACTTTCTTTATTTGAAAGAAATTGTTGAAAAGGCGGGTGTTAATTTTGCTCCCAATTTAATTACAAATTATTTGTTTGAGATAGCAAGAGATTTTAATAATTTTTATGAGAAAAACAGAATTATTGAAGCAGAATACAATCAAATATTAAAGGTTGGTTTAACAAAAAGTGTTGCTAATGTGTTAAAATGAGGGCTAGGGCTATTAGGAATTGATGTTATGCATAAATTATAATATGGAATATATTTCTAAAAACATTAAAGATACTCACAATATTGCTGAAGAAGTTTTAAGTGTTTTGATGCAGAAAAAAAATACAAATGCACTAATTATTGTGTTAAAAGGCGATTTAGGTGCTGGGAAAACAGAGTTTGTTAAGGGTTTAAAATCCTTTTTTAAAATTAAGAATAATATATTAAGCCCTACTTTTGTTTTGATGAAAGTTTATGATATTTGCAACCCTCAAATTAAATTTAAAAAAATATATCATTTTGATTTATATAGATTAATAGACAAAAAACTAAATCAAAAAGAATTAGAAGACTCTTTAAATTGTTTGGATATTTATGATGTTTTGAATGATGTTAACAATATTGTGTTAATTGAATGAGGTGAAAACATTAAAATGTTGAATAAATTTAAAAAATATATGATATCTTTTGAAAGCTGTGATGATAATATTAGAAAAATTTCTATTGATCTTTAATTTTTTGACAGAGTATATATATTTATGTCTTAACAATGTTTTTGTTTAAAAAACACCAAAACACTTGCTTTTTTGAGAAAAATCTTATACAATATATATAATAAATCAAAACATATAATAAACAATATATGTTTTTAATATGGTCGTTTAGCTTTTTAATAAAGTAAACAAAATAATATGAAGAAAGACAATTTAGTTGAATTAGTTCAAGAGCAACTAAAATCAACAAAAAAAGATGCAGATAATGTTGTTGCTTTGATTTTTGACAGCATTTCTAAATCACTTAAAAATGGAGAAGAGGTTGCTATTAGTGGTTTTGGCACATTTACAGTTAAAACAAGAGCAGCTAGAATGGGTGTAAATCCAAAGACAGGTGAAAAAATTCATATTGCAGCTAAAAAAGTTGCAAAATTTAGACCAGCTAAGGCTTTGAAAGATATGATATAAATTGATATCAATAAAAAAACAACCTTTTAAAGGTTGTTTTTTTAATTAAGTTATAATCCTAAAGAAATTCTTCTATTTTCAATATCTAGTGATTTAATTGAAAATTGATATGTTTTTCCAACTTCCAATGGTTCTTTTGGAACTTCTTCTTCTTTAAGATCACTAAATTTGAGAAAACCATAAACACCTGGTTCAAGCTCAACTAAAACGCCAAGAGATCCAGTCTTTAAAACTATACCATCGTATTTTTTGTTAACTTTATATATATCGGTAATATCTTTTCAAGGATCAGGTTTTAAAGCTTTAATAGATAATGCAATACGTCCATTAGTAATGCTTTCTATTTTTGCTTTAACAACTTCGTTTTCTTTATAAACTTCTTTCAAATCAGGAATTAATTTATAATCTACTTCTGATATGTGGATTAAACCATCAATTGCTGGTTCACCAAATTTTACAAATAAACCAAAATCTACGATTTTTGTTATTTCAGCATCAACGACATCACCAATTTGATATTGAGCGGCTAGTTTTTGTTTATGTTCTTCATTTAGAACTTCTCTTTCAGAAAAGATTAATTTTGAAGAATCTTGATCAATATCTAATATTTTTACAGGAATTTCGGTATTAACAAAGTTTTTTAATCTAGCTAATATCTCTTCCTTATCCCCATCTTCAACAAGAGGGTAGTGTTCTGGTGTTAATTGAGATACAGGCAAGAAGCCTTTAACACCCATATAGTTAGCAATTAAGCCACCGCGATTTACTTCTAATATTTTTATAAATACAGTATCGCTGTTCTTTTTGGCTGCAGCTAATGTGCCTCAAATTTGGTTGGCACTTACTTCTCTTAATGATGCTTCGATTAAGCCATCTTCATTATCAAGTTCGATAATGTTAACGCTGATTTTATCGCCAATACTGAGATTTTTGATATAGTTTTTTGCAGAGATAAATTCAATACCTCTAACAACAGCTAGGCCTAAAGGGCTAACGTCAATGTATAGCGCTTTTCCTTCTTTGCTTAACACAGTTCCATCAACAGAAGATCCTATACTAGGAACGTTGATTTTTTGATATTTTAAACGTGGAATAACCATGTTATGTGATTACCCGCTTTAAAAGCGATTTAAAATTGTTTGATGTGCCGAGAGAGTGAATCGGACACTCGACACTACGCTCTTCAGGCGTATGCTCTACCACTGAGCTACCTCGGCACAGAATTAATTATTAAAATTTGTTAAAGCGGCATTTTTATTAAAGCCAATTATCCATTGGTATAAGTATTATATCAAATATTTTATGTTTTGTAAATACTAACTATTGAAAATATTAAAGAAATAAGGTATAATACAAATTGATTGGGCCTGTAG
>CAZDQI010000008.1:12101-19301 GCA_964507765.1 uncultured Candidatus Saccharibacteria bacterium | reverse complement strand
CGAATATCGAGTTTTTTCATATGAGAAAAATCATCTTGACGTTTTAAGATTATTTCTTTTGTTAACAATCCAGTATATATAGGTGGATAATTTAATTTTGACATTAAATAAGGAACAGCGCCAATATGATCTAAATGAGCATGAGATATAAATACTCCTAATATCTTTAGATTTTTATTATTTGTAAAATATTCAATATTAGGTATAATAAAATCCACTCCAGGCATATTTTCTTCTGGAAAACGTAATCCCATATCAAATATAAGGCATTCATTTTTGTATTGTACTACAAACATATTGCGTCCAAACTCACCTAAACCACCCAAAAACATAATTTTTACCGGAGTACTATCAACATTGATTTTATCCTTTCTTTTATTTATAGAGATTGGCGACTTAGCTGTCTGGTCGCGATTAACATAGCGCTTTGGCACAATTTTTCTTACTGGTTTCTTTAAACCAGTTTCTTTTTTCTCGTCCATAATTATTTTTTAATATTTTTTAAAATTTGTGCCGAGGGCGAGAATTGAACTCGCAAGCTTAAAGCACAGCGTTCTGAACACTGCGTGTTTACCAGTTTCACCACCTCGGCGATTTAAATCATTAATTTAAATTAAAAACATTATCTCTTAAGCTCCA
This sequence comes from uncultured Candidatus Saccharibacteria bacterium, assembly GCA_964507765.1. Lineage (GTDB taxonomy): Bacteria > Patescibacteriota > Minisyncoccia > UBA6257 > JAKLIH01 > JAKLIH01. Next base: position 18,662 of record CAZDQI010000008.1, on the reverse strand, counting down.
AGAGATCGATATACATTTTTGTATATCTTTTATTTTAGTGATCTTTTTTGATTAATATATCATTCATCTATATTGGTAAATGATGAAGAAAATGAATTATAAATTTGATTATTTTCAAGTTTAACTTTCTTGTAATAGCCATTAATATAGTAAGGATTATTTAAGAAAATAGCTGGCCTATCTTTATGTAACAAAGATTGAATTTCAGTTAAATTTTCTTTCATCTGCTCCTTATCACTTGTTGTATGGTTTATTTCTAAAACAGAATCCAACTCTTTATTCTTGTAGACTGAAAGGTTTAAACCTAAATTATCTGTTTGACTAGAATGTCAAAAATAATATAAATCAGGATTTATAGTATAGGTTTCACCAAAAATTAATGCATCATAGTTTCTAGTTTTCAAATAATCCTTATGCAATTCATGCAATGGTACTATTTGCAAATGAATTATTACTCCTAATTTACCCCAATCTTCTTTTAATAAATCAGCTAAATGTATTAATTCGTTATTTGAAGGTAATAGTAATGAAAATTCTAATTTAGTTGTTTTGCCGCTCTTAGTTTTTTCTAAAACACCATTATTGTTTTCAAACCCTAAGTCTTTTAATATTTCTTTAGCTTTTTCTAAATCAAAATCATTTTGATTTAATTCTTTATTATAGCCAATAAAATCACTAGATATAGGCGCATTAATTAATTCTGCATTACCAAAAAATATTTCATCAATAATTCTTTGCTTATCAATAGCTAAATCTAAAGCTTTATTAATTTCAGGAATTGATAATAAAGAATTTTTCTGATTTAAAAATACAGCATAATATCTAGGTAATTTTGTATAATTAATTGTAATTCTACTCTTGTTTTTCAACAAGTCTTTTTGATAAGGAGTTAATTCTTTTATCATATCGATATTCCCTTTAACAAAAGAGACAAAAGCATCTTCAATACTATCAAAAATATGAACATTTATTCTATCAATGAATGCATTTTTAAAATAATCTCTATTTCGTTTTAAACTTAAATTAACAACCTTGCCATCTTTATTTTTTTGAACTTTATAAATCATATATGGGCCAGTTCCAACTGGTTTCATATTTAGATCGTGAGTTCTAAAAGAATCAGCGGCAATATTTTCTCATAAATGTTTTGGCATTATTTTAAAATCCAAATAATTATAGAAATTTGATTGCTCAACTGGTATAGTAAATTTTACCATCAATTCTCCTAGTTTTTCCACCTCAACATCTTTAAACAAGCTAAATAAAGGGCTTTTATAATTAATATCTTTAATTAAAGAAACAGTAAAAATAACATCATCAGCTGTTAATTTATTCTCATCATGAAAATATATATCATCTTTAATATATACTTCATAAGATGTTCTTTGCGGATTAATAATAATGTCTTCTGCTAAATTATTAACAAAACCACCCTTTCCGTCTTCTTCAATTAAGCCGCTATATATCATGTTAATTAATTCTTGTTCTACATCATTGTTTTGGCTGGCAACCGGATTAATTAATTTTGGAGTTTCTCATACGCCATAATTTAATGTACCACCAGTAGCTGGTTTTAAGACAGTTATTTTATTTAAAACAGATTGCCCTAATTTAAACAAACTAAAAACAGTTAAAATCAGAAATGCGAAACATAAAATCTTCTCCTTAATAGAAAATTTTCTTCACAAGCTAGTAACCTTTTTAAAAATATTCATACTAAACTTAACTTATTTTACAATAAATATTAAAATAGAAGAAAGTATAAACAAAAACATAAATAAAATAGTAAAAACATGTAATGTCTTTTCCATTCCTCTTTTTTTCATATAATTACCACCTGAAGCTCCTCCTAAAAAGCCAGACAAACCACCTCCTTTTTGTTGAATCATAATTAGAATGATCAAAGCAAAAGAAGTTATTACTTGAACAATTGAAATTATTTTATGTAGCATATTTAAAATTTATTTTTTAATTTGAATTTAATCCTATAACTAAATTAACCAAAAAGCCTATAAGTCCGATAATAAAAGTAACTTTAAACAAAGTAAAATTATTGTCGATTATAATAGCTTTAGTGTAATTATTTGCCAACAGCACCAACCCCATATTAATTACGATATTTAATATACCTAAAGTTAATACAACAAAAGGCTTTAATATAATATCAAGAATTGGCTTTACAATGATCATTAACAAAGACAAAACTACTAAAAATACTATCATCTTTGTTAAATCGCTGGTTACTATTATTTCCGGGAATATTCTTTGACAAACATATACCCCTAACCAGTTAATTAATAGCAAAGCTATAAATTTTTTAATTAAATTAAACATATTTATATATTTCCTGTATTTTAGCAAATTTTTATCTAAAAGTCAAAATTATTTGTATCTATTGTTTTTATTTTCTGATTATGATATATTTTAATTAATAAAAAGAATAATATCTATATTATGGTTTTTAACTCTAATCCCGATAAAAAAATTACTAAAATTATAAAACAAAGTCTACCATCAGTTGTTGGAATATTTGCTTTAAAACAAATAGACAAACCAAACTCAAATAATTCAATTATTAATATAAAAAAAGAATATTTTGAAAAAATAGGAAATTCATCAGGATTTATTGTTGATAAATCAGGATTAGTTGCTACAAATTATCACCCAATATCTAATCGTAAATTAACATATAAAATGCTTTGAAACAACAAATTTTACGATTGTTCCCTGTTTCACTATAATGATATCAATGATGTTGCCATTCTTAAATTACAAAAAACAGACAAAACACCATTGCCAACAATAAAACTTGGTGATGCAACTAATATAACATTGGGCGAAACAGTAGTAGCAATTGGCAATGTTTTAGATGAATTTGACAATACCGTATCAAAAGGAATAATATCAGGCCTTTCAAGATATGTTAAAACCGATAGCAACTATAAAGGAGTTTTAGAATATAAAGGATTAATTCAAACCGATGCTGCTATTAATCCCGGCAATTCGGGTGGCCCACTAATCAATATGAAAGGTGAAGTTATTGGAATTACTACTCTGGCAGTAAGTGGAGTTGAAAACATTGGGTTAGCCATACCTATAAATCCTGTTAAAAAAATTATCAAAGATTTAAAATCATTTGGTGCTGTTAAACAAGTTTCTTTAGGCGTTAGATATATTTTAGTTGATGATGTTATAAAAACAAGATATAATTTGCCTATCAACTATGGTGCTTTTATAATTTATGGTACAACTCAACCAAGTATTTTAGAAAATAGTTTAGCCAAACAATATGGAATTCAAGAAGGAGATATAATCCTATCACTTGATAATTATAAAATTGATCCTAAACACCCAATCGATGAATTTTTAAAAGACATTTGTATTGGCGATTCAATTAAAGCTAAAATATTAAGAGATAAAAAAGAAATAATTATTAAAATAGTATTTAACTAAAAAACAACTTAAATAAGTTGTTTCAAAAGTGAGCGGGTGAGCAGAATCGAACTGCCGTCTTCTCCATGGCAAGGAGATATAATAGCCACTATACGACACCCGCGTCTATTATTTATTATATCATTTTTTCGCTAATAGTCAACATAGATTGACAAAAAAGAATAAATTTGAAACAATGTAGGTATTAATTATTAATTTTTAACCATGTTAAACCCAGAACAAATAAAAAACTATAAACAACAATTGAAAGATGAAAAAGATAAAATCTTAAAAGAATTATCTAATTTTGGCATACCAAAATCAAACGACCCCAATGATTTCGATTCTTTTATGCCTTCATCTAAACTTTCAGATGAGGATAACGCTTTAGAAGTTAGCGAGTATTTAAATAAGCTATCAGCTGAATCTTTGTTAGAAAACAGACTTAAAGAAATAAACCAAGCATTAAAAAAGACAAGAACGTTTGGAATATGCGAAAAATGCAACAAGCCAATTGAAGCAAAAAAGCTGGACGTTAATCCAGCCGCTGATTTTTGCATTAGTTGTGGAAAAGATATAAACTAAATTTATTTTTTATCTTTCTTTTCGTCTTTTGCTATAGAGCCTATTTGAAAAGGCTCTTTTCAATCTTTCAAATCAATTCCATTCTTATTTACTCTTTGTTTTGATAATCAAATAGCCATAGATACAGGTGAGAATATAAACTGAGATAATGTTACAAAAGCAAAATTAACTCCTCCTAAAATAGCCATAGATTTTATAGAAGATCAAAACCCGGTAGCATTATCCTTTTTTTCTGGTTTAATACTACCAGTATCAGGTTTTTCCATAGCAGCAGACAGATCGAAAAAAGGTAATATTTCATTTTCGCTTTCAGCTTCAATTTCTTCTTGTCCTTCTTGATGTTTTTGACTTTTATCTCTTAAGAAATCAGTAAGTTTAAGCAATGCTGGACATTCGTTCATTCTATTATCTTTTTGCAAAAATTCATTACACTCAATTCATAAATCATTAGCCTCTTCTTTTTCCATATACATATTATTGTCTTTTTCTAAATAATTTTTATAGAAATTGGTAATTAAATCATATTTTTTCTCAAGATAATCTTCCTCTTCTTCAGCAGATCCTTCTGTATCAGTATCTTCTTCATTTTCAATATATTCTAAATTAACTTTATCTATTATATTGCTTTTAATTTCTTGTTTTAAGTTTTCTTTCAAATCAGGATTTTTATCAAAAAGATCAGAAAGATTAACACAATTATTTAAAGACTCTTTAGCTTTTTTACTTTTTTCTATTAATTCGTCTATAAATGATGCCCCTTCGTTTGCATTTTTAACATTTTCAGTATATGTTTTTACAAACTCTTCTGTATTTTTTTTAACTTCAGGACTAGAAGTTCCCTCTTGTATCTCTTTTCAAGATTCCATAATTAAAGGAATACTCTTAAAATTAAAAACAGTTGAAAAATAATTTTTTACCACATCGTTACCCAGCAATAATCCAACAAGTTTATTTCTAATTTTTTTATCGCCGATAGTTTCAATCCCCTCAAGAGGATCTTTTCTTTTTTTATTTAAATCTAACAAATATTCTTGTTTTTTAACTTCATCTTTTTCATCAAAAACTTTTTGTATTTCATCTAAAGAATTTTCAACTTTTTCTATTACAGAAACAGTATTAATTGCATCTTTATTTTCAATTCCTTTATTTTTTTGAGATTCAATTTGTTCTTTAATTAAATTCTTAACAGAACCAATATCTTTGGCTCCTTGAATTTTTCCTGCATAAAAGTCTTTGTTTTCCTGCCCAGTATTGTTTTTAATTTTTTCATCCATAGTAATAAATTAATTATTGAATATATTATACCACAAAAAATTAAACATTGCAAATTAAATAAATTTAAATCACTTAGGTTTAATTAGCTTAATAATTATTAAAGCTATTGTTAAATAAGTAAGCATATAAGCTATAGTATCTATTAATCCCTGACCAAAATATATGGTTACATTCTTTTCTTTTGGAATAACACCAATAAATGAAGGAGAAACCAAGAAAGGACCTTCCCCTCCTTTTACCTTTCAAGTCGGGAAATAAGATACTTTAATAATATGTAATTTATTAATATCATCAGTTTCAAAAGATATTTTTGTATCAGTTAATTCTATAACCCGTATATCATTTGATATATCTTTTGTATCATTATAATTTAATAAATCTAAAGAATCCTTTTGTTTATTAGAATTATAAAATACAATTGGTTGACTTAGATCGCCATTTTTATACCAATCAATTGATTTTTTAATTCATTCTTTTTCTTTTTTAACCATATTAAAATTACCATAAACATCAATCATTTCGCTATCAGGTATTTCATAAACAGAAAAATCACCAACATCAGACAATCAATTCATATTTTCGTGAGCTAAGCTTTTAATTGTTGGCGTATAAGCAACAAAATATTTAGCATTTGATAACTTTAAATGCTTTACCCCCTTTTCAAAATCAAAAGGTGGATATTTAAAACCAGCTATAGCAGAAGTTGGACTTTGAGTTGTTTCGGTTTGATTAATAAAATGGAATGGTCCAAAAACAGAAGATTCAATTAATAATCCTTCAAATGTTGGTTTGCCTGTAAGGATAGGAATATTTTCTAAAAATCTTGGTGTGCCATAAGCATCATATTCAGGTCTGTATTCTCACATGACTTTCCCATATGGCAATTTCTTTAAATAATTAAACAAAGGTATGGCATTTTGAACATACACGTCTTTTTCTTCAAAGCCTTTATAATTTCACTCCATTCAATAAGGAATGTATTTAACTCTTGATTTTACAGTTGTATTTTCTCCTAAAAAGAATTTCGGATTAATTAATGACAAGTTTCAAATAATTACCACTAATACAACGCCTACATTTAATCATTTTGAATTGCCAGAAATTTCATGAATTAAATAACCAACCCCAATAGATCCAATTAATATATAGCTCATTATAAAGAATGGTAAAAATCTAGTATTATAAATTGGAGAATTATTTATAATTAAAAATAAAACAAGATTGGTTAAACCAACAATTAACAAATTAATAAATTTTCAATTTTTATTT
>CAZDQI010000008.1:8767-12001 GCA_964507765.1 uncultured Candidatus Saccharibacteria bacterium | reverse complement strand
CCTTTTGAAAACAACCCAATAAACAGGAAAAATAATGCAAAAGAAAAAGAATAAGAAAATTCACCCGCTAAAGTACTAGGTAAATTAGCGCCATAAATACTAAATTTTTCCAAAAATAAAAACATAATAGAGCCCATTGCTCCTATTACAGGGATAAATTTTTTATACCCAAAAAACCTTAACCCCAAATAGACACAAATTGGCAATATCAAGCTTCCCAACAAGGTTGTTATTTTAAAGGCAATATTTATTTTTACCAAAAAACTAATTATAGTTGAAATTACAAACATCAAAGGCGGATAGAAATACAAAAAAGGAAAACCGCCATATCAATCATGTGTTCAACTTTTTATTGTTGGAAAAATATCTTTAATTTTGTAGGCAATATAATTATGAGACCCTGTATCCCCTCCTGATATCATAGTATCCTTAAAAATTAAATTTCAAGGTATTTGATTAAACAAAAACAAATAGATTATTAATAAAATACAAATGCTAATAAAAACAGGAGATTTAAATATTTTTTTCAACATATTATTTTTTAAAATAATTTTTATTAAATCTAATTTTTAATATTTCAATTACCATTATAATTATATCCACAATCTTTATAGTGCTAGACCCTTTATTATAATTAATATCAACAATTAGCTTACAAACGTTTTTATTTAATATCTTAGCTAAATACAAAAGCTCAATATCGATAGTAAAATTTTTAGAAATTAACTTTGATTGTATTTTATCAATAAAATCTTTTTTAAAGCCTTTTAATCCACATTGAGTATCATAGATATTAAATCAAAACAAAAATTGAATTATAATATTAATTCCAATATGAGTTAAATGCCTAAAGAAACTTTCTTTAAATTTAGTTCTATAACCAATAACAATATCACAATTATCGTTTTGAAGTTTATTGTATATTTTCTTTATATTATCTACGCCATACGGCAAATCCGCATCTGTAAAAATAATAAAATTCTTACTAGCTAATTTAAATCCATCTTGCAAAGACCTCCCTTTCCCCAAATTATCTTCATGGTTAATGATTTTAATATTCGTATAATTATTAATCTTAACCAACGTTTTATCTTGACTACCGTCATTAACAACAATAATTTCACTTTCTGGGAAAGAGGCTATTAACTGATTTATAGTGTTTTCAATAAAATTTTCAGCATTATAGGCTGGTATAACAATACTTAAATCCATAATCTTTTCTTATTTTATAAATATATTTTAACAGATATTTTGTATTAAATCAATCTTTGTGATATAATTTAAAGTAAATAAATTAAATTATTTAGCATGAACAATAAAAAGGTTTGCCTTATTATTATTGATGGTTGAGGTATTGGTCGTAATGATCATACCAACCCAGTTTTTTTATACAAAGCTCCCTTTTTAGAACATCTTAAACAAAATTATCCATATTATGCCTTGCAAACATCCGGTATTGCAAGCGGATTAAAATATTTAGAACAAGGGTCTAGCGAAGTGGGTCACTTAATTTTAGGCTCGGGCAAAGTAATATATCAAGCCAAAACAAGAATTGATAAAAGTATTGCCAACAATGATTTTCTTAAAAACGAAGTATTGATTCAATCTATTAATCACGCTAAAACCAACAACAGTACATTGCATTTAATCGGGATGTTGAGCTCTAGCGAATCGATATCTTCATTAAACCATCTTATTTCATTAATATACCTATCTCGTAGTCAAGGATTTAACAATATTTGTATTCATCTTATTGCCGACGGCAAAGAAGGAGCTCGTAATGAAATAATAGAATTAATAACAAAATTAAAACAAGAAACAACTAGACTTGGTGGCATTAATATTGGATCTGTCACTGGTCGTTTTTATGCCTTAAATGAACATAGTGAAATATATCTTAACAAGTTTTTCAAGTTTTTAGTATTAAAAAATCAAACAAAAGATCTTGAATCTGAATTAAATGAAATAAAATCAAAAAATATTAGTGATGAATTTATCGAGCCATTTGCTATTAACCAAACATTTAAGCCAATTCAATCAAACGATAGCATTGTATTCTTTAATTTAAAACCAAATGCTTATCCACTAGAATATTTATCTAAACAATTATTAGCCGATCAATCAATAAACAATTTAAAAATTACCAGCTTTGTTGAACTAGGTAAAGACATGGGAGTTGAAACAGCCTTTCCCAATCAAAAGATAGACAATTGTCTTTCAATGGTTTTGTCTAAAAACAATAAGCGACAAGCTCATTTGAGTGAATCTATAAAATCGCTTCATGTTACATATTATTTTAACGGGCTAAACAAAAAACCATTTCCTGGAGAATATTGGTTTATTCTACCCTCTAACCCATCATTAAATTTTAAAGAAAACCCGTATTTGGAAGCAAAAAATATAACTGAACGAGCTCAGCAAATGATGGACGAAAATATCTATGATTTTATTTTAATTAATTATCCTAATGCCGATATGGCTGGTCATACCGGTGATATGGAAGTGGCCAAAGTAGTAATTTCTATTATAAACAACGAATTAGAGAAATTAATTACTCATGGACTTAAAAAGGGGTATACGTTTATTATTACATCCGATCATGGCAACATTGAAAGAATGAAAAACCCACTTACCGGTGAACAAGAATTTGATCATAACGACAGCTTTGTCCCCGTTCATATTATTGACAATCAATTAAAATACATATCACCCATAATTCAAAACGAAATAGACAAACGAGAAAAAAGCGCAGTTGGCATATTGGCCGATATTAGCCCTACTGTCCTAGATGTTTTTAATATAACACCGCCGCCCGATATGACCGGTAAATCGCTACTTCAAATTTTAAATTTACACCAAATTCATGAACAAAATAATAACAAATAAAATTAAAAACAGCCCTCAATTACCGGGAGTATATATTTTTTTTAATAAAAAAGAAAATATATATATAGGTAAGGCTGCTAATTTAAAACAAAGATTAAAGTCATATTTAAATTGTAAAATTCGAAAAAATCAAATTATAGCCCAATACGCAACAAATATTAAATGAATAATTGTTAATAACGCTACTGAAGCATTGCTTCTTGAATCAAAATTAATAAAAAAACACCAACCAAAAGTAAATATTATTCTTAAAGATAACAAGAACTATTTTTTTGTTAAAATTACTAATGAAACCTTTCCAAAAGTATCAATTACTCACCACGAAAATGATAATAGTAATATTATAAT
>CAZDQI010000008.1:0-8667 GCA_964507765.1 uncultured Candidatus Saccharibacteria bacterium | reverse complement strand
ATATAATAAAAAAACAAATAATGGCATTAAACAATTTATTCACTCATCAGACAACTCTTGAAGTCAAATCAAGAGATTATACCAATGCTATCAACGAATTAACAAATTTATTTAACGCTAAGAAAAAAATAAAAAACATAGAAATGTACGATGTTTCTAATATTTCAGGCAAATTCGCTACTGCTTCATTGGTGTTCTTTTCTAATGGATATCCTAACAAAAATGAATATAAAAAATTTAAAATTAAATACACTGAATTATCTCCAAATGATATTCTAATGTTAAAAGAAGTTTTTAATAGGCGCATAAATAATATTCACTGAATGCAACCAGATCTAATTATTATTGATGGAGGAATTGCTCAGCTAAATACTGCCATTAATGTTTTTTCCAAAGACAAATATTTTAAAAATGTAAAACTTGGATCTTTAGCTAAAGGCAAAAAACAGTTTTTAATTTACAAAAACAAAGAAATAAAGTATTTTAATCTTAAAGACTTATCAGATGATTTAAAAAATATGCTAGTATCAATTCAAAACGAATCTCATAGGTTTGCTGTTAGTTACCATCATAAATTATACCTAAAACAAATTAAAAATGACCTATAAAGGTCATTTATTTTAATTGAGAAAGATATTCAATTATTGGCTGATCTCCCATTAGACAACCGCCATCGTGATACATAAGTGGTACACCTCAATTTTCTCCGACTTCACATTCTTTTATTTTTGCTAAAGCTAATTTAATATTATCTCCATCAGTTTTAGAATCATCTATTTTCAAACTTTGTACAGGAACTTTGATATTTTTAGAATTTTGATTTAAAAATTCAGTAACCGCCTTGCAATGTGGACAGCTGGAAGAGTAAAAAATTAAAGCCGTATCTTCACTAATACCTAAATCCTCTATATTTATTTCAGTGTTAGTGCTTGTATCGGTTGTACCCATTGGCATACTAATGATTAAATATATACCATAACTACCAAATACAAACAAAATTAAAGTTAAAAATGCCCATATACTTTTTAGTTTCATAACAAAAATTTATTTTTTAAAATTAACGTGCCGAAGGTGGGACTTGAACCCACAAGGTATTGCTACCACTACCACCTCAAGGTAGCGCGTCTGCCAATTCCGCCACTTCGGCTTATTACTTGTTTAATCATTTTAACATTTTTTACTTTAAATTTCAATATCTAAAATATAAATAATAAAAAAACCCAATTTCTTGGGTTTTTATATATTTATTTTGTATCTTCTTTTTCTTCTTTAACTTCATCATTTTCTTTACTAATATCCTCTTTGGTTTCAACGCTTTCTTTTTTAATATCTTCTTTAACTTCAACATTTTCATTATTTATATCTTCTTCAATTTCTTTTTCTTCTTTTGCTTCCTCCATTACTTGTTTAGTTTCTTTTCTTAATTTTGCTTTAGTTTCTTTAATAGATTTCTTTCTAATATAGTATAGTTTAGAACGTCTAACTTTTGAGGATTTTAGAATATCAACCTTTATTATATCACTTGTATACAAAGGAATAATTCATTCAACACCAACAGAACTAACAATACTTCTTATGGTAATAGAAGCACCCAGTTCTTTATTGTGCTTTCTAGCTAAAACTAAACCTTGTATTGTTTGAGTTCTAGCACCTTTACTCTTTTTATTTGGATCAGTTTCTTTTAATTTCAATACAATTCTTACTGTATTACCTACTTGAATATTATCTAAAACTGTTTTTGAAGTCTTTTTAATGTCTTCATTTATCGCGAAAATACTTTTTGTCATTTTATTTGATTTATTTTATATAGATTGATATTATCAAAAAAACATCGATTAGTCAACCTGTAGCATGGTTTTTAAGAATTTTTTCAAATCAGCCGGTAATTCTATCTGAAAATGATATTTTTCTCTTTTGTAAGTAAATCCTATCTCGCAAGCATGCAAAAACTGCCTGTTTAAACCATATTTATTATTAATTTTTTTAGATCCATACTCTTTATCGCCCAGTATAAAATTAGACAATGATGCAAAATGAACTCTAATTTGATGTGTTCTCCCTGTTTTTATAGACACTTTTAATAATGAAGCATCTTTGTATTCTTGTATTACTTCATACTCAGTTATAGCTTCTTTGCCTTCATCTGTATTAGATATTTTTCGACGATTGAATTTAGATTTAGATCTCGTTATAGGTATATTAATTACACCCTTTTTTGTATTTAATTTACCAAAAACTAACGCTAAATAAGATTTGTATATCTGTCTTTTTTTAAATTTATTTTTAAAAGAATTAAATGCTTTTGTATTTTTTGTAATTAATACCAAACCAGAAGTATCTTTGTCTATTCTATGAACAATTCCTGGCCTTAATGGATCATCCCCCACACTATTTATCTCGGGATATAAATAAATCAAACCATTAACTAAAGTATTGCTATCTTTTTCTGTTGTCGGATGTACTAATATTCCCGCTGGTTTGTTAATAACAATAAAATCCTCATTTTCAAATACAATATTTAATTTAATTTTTTTATTTGGTAATAATTCAATTTTCTTTTCTTCTCAAATTTCATCTTCAATTTCAATCTGGTCGCCTATATTTAACTTTACACTGGGCTTTACCTTGTTTTCATTTAGTAATATTTTACCAGATTTAATGCTATCATTGAAAAATTCCCTACTTTTTTCGGGAAAATTAAATGCCAATCATTTATCAAAACGAATTTTACCAGTGTCTTTAAAAACTATTTTCATAAAATAATATTAATATCTTGTGTGGACGATAGAGGACTCGAACCTCTGACCTCTACAATGTCAATGTAGCGCTCTAACCAACTGAGCTAATCGTCCATAAGAACATTATATCATATTTCTGTATTTTTTCAATCTTATTATTTTAAATATAATAAAAAAGTGGATGTAGATGGACTCGAACCATCGACCCCGGCTTTATAAGAGCCGTGCTCTAACCAACTGAGCTATACATCCATAATTAAGATAGGTATACTAATAAAAGTATACCTATCTTATCATAAAATTTATTTTTCTTCAAGTAAAGCGTAAAATTCATCTTTTTCTAAAGTTTCTTTTTCCAATAAAGCTTTAGCTATTTTTTCCAACATTTTTTTATTAGACGATAATATTTCTTTTGCCTTTTCATGAGCGCCACTTATCAATTCACTCATTTCTTTGTCTACTTTTGCTAATAATTCTTCTGAATAATCATGTTTTGATGTCAATGATTTACCCAAGAATATTGATTGATCTTCAGCTAAAGATATTGGACCTAAGTTGCTCATACCATATTTCATAATAAATGACCTTGCCTTATCAGTTGCAACTTTTAAATCATTAGCTGAACCAGTAGAAAGCTCATTAAAAATTAATTGCTCAGCGCTATAGCCACCCATTAAAACAGCCAATTCATCCAATATCTCAGATCGAGTATGAAAATTACGATCTTCATTAGGTAATTGTATTGTATACCCAGCGGCATGACCTCTTGAAATAATAGATATCTTATGAACAGGATCTGTGTGTTTCAAATTTACTGCCACTAAAGCATGACCGCCTTCATGATAAGCTGTAATTTCTTTTTCTTTAGGCTTGATAATATGACTTTTTCTTTCTGGCCCTAATATAACTTTTTCAATAGATTTAAGCAAATCTTCTTCTTCTACTTCCTTTTTGCCGTTTTTAGCTGCTAATAAAGCTGCTTCATTGGCCAAGTTTTCTATGTCAGCACCAGAAAATCCAGGGGTTCTTTCAGCTACTTTTCTAGTATCAACATCCTTGTTTACAACTTTATTTTTTAAATGTAATTTTAAGATATCTTCTCTTTCTGATATATCAGGTAAATGCAAAGTAACCCTTCTATCAAATCTACCTGGCCTTAATAAAGCACTATCAAGTACATCAGGTCTATTAGTTGCTGCCATTACAATTACATTAGTATTATTATCAAAACCGTCCATCTCAACTAAAATTTGATTTAATGTTTGTTCTCTTTCATCTTGACCACCACCAATACCAGAACCTCTTTCTCGGCCAATAGCATCAATTTCATCAACAAAAAGTATAGCTGGTGCAGCTTTTTTAGCTATTGCAAAAGCCGAACGAACACGTGAAGCACCAACACCAACAAACATTTCTACAAATTCTGAACCAGAGATATGGAAAAACGGAACGTTACTTTCTCCAGCAACTGATCTAGCTAAACAGGTTTTTCCTGTGCCAGGACTGCCCATTAACAAAACTCCTTTAGGAATTTTAGCACCTAAACTAGTAAACTTTTTAGGATTTTTCAAAAAATCAACAATTTCCATCAATTCTTCTTTTTCTTCTTTCAACCCAGCGACATCTTTAAATGTCATTTTGCCTTTAGTTGGCATAAACTGACGAACATTAGATTGGTTAAATCCAAACATTTGAGTTGGTCCTTGTTTATTGCGTTTACCAAAGATATTAAAAACGGTAAACAATAAATATATAGGAACAGCAGCAATTAGAATAAATCAAATAATTGTCATTCAATCAACATCTTTTTTAAAAACAACTTCAGTTGAATTTAATGCTACAGGATCGATATCATAGTATTTCAATATTTCAAAAACAGATTCTTTTTCGTTGATTTTTGTTATTATTTTGCTGTCACTCTTGTCATAGCTTACGATATTATCCTCTTTTATTTCCATTTTTTTAATATCTCCACTATTGATTAGTTTTACCAATTCACTTACCGGCAAATCTTTTGTCTTTGATATATTTAATCCTTGAGAATTACCAAACATTAGAGATGCAGCAATTAAAATCAAGGCTATTATCAAAATGCTCTTTAATATATTTTTCATTTTTTTAATTTCAAATATTTATTAACTGTCAATATATATTAACAAATATTTTGTCAAATTACAACAATTAAAAAAACAGCTAATTAATAGCTGTTTTTTTAAATTTAGCGTATGATAGGCGTATCTCCATTCTGCAAATAATTAATTGCGGCGCTAATTGATTCAACTGATGTCGATATAATTACATTGTTTTGATAAAACGCATATGACAAAGCAGCTTCCTCTTCTGGATAATCAAAATATCTAATATTAGCACCTAAATATTCCCCATCTTTAAACGACTTTGCAATTGGTGTTTTAGGTGAAAACAGTCACATGTTTAAAGTATCTTTAATTATATCTCTATTAGTTTCTCAACTTCTAAATTCAGCTTTTATTTGCTCAATTGAATCGTTTTTTACTTGAAAAACTATACCTAATGAAGGATGTATTTCTCCATAAAAGCTATAAAGAATATATTTGTTTTCTAAATTATTAGTCAAAGACGTTGGCGTGTTTTCTATAAAAGCAATTGACACTTCAGATGCGCTTAAGTATTGATCTTTTATTTTTGGAACAATAACTTTAAAAGTTCCTGGAGGTAATAAATTACTAGCTTCTTTATTTATTTGTTCAACTATTTCAGGTGATTTTGATATATCAATAGCTAAATTATTTAATTGAAATCCGTTTTTTAATGCAATAAAAGGTGAAGCTTTAGTTGTTGGTGGTTGGCTTGTTGGTGGATTTAACAACATATCTTGCCCCTCTGTTGTTTTTAACGAAACATTGGGAGCTAACATTTTTGGTCTAATAACAAACATAAAAACAAGAACAATTGCTATTACAATTACTAATAAACCAACAATTAATGTTAATTTATTTTTTTTCTTTGGCTGATGTTCGTTAATGTTTATATTTGACATGGGATTGAACTCTTCCGGGGTAATCAAATTATTTAAATCTTGGTTATTCATATCTTCGTTTCAATTTCCTGGCCTAGAGTCAATTGGTTTTGCGTTTGGATCCGTATTTAACTCTTTAATCTTATCTTTAATATTATTAACCGATCCAAGGCTTTCATTATTAGGTACACCAAAATTTTGACTATCAAAAGTATTTTGTTCAACACTTTCAGGTTGTTGAGCATTTGGCATTTCTGGCATTTGAGGAGTTTGTTCTACTTTAGGCATATTAAAATCTTGATTACCAAAAATATCCTCAGGCTTTTTATCCATCTGAGAATCTTGGTTATTAAAAGATCCTACATTATTAGGTACACCAAAATTTTGACTATCAAAAGTATTTTGTTCAACACTTTCAGGTTGTTGAGCATTTGGCATTTCTGGCATTTGAGGAGTTTGTTCTACTTTAGGCATATTAAAATCTTGATTACCAAAAACATTCTCTGGTTTTTTCTCTGCATCATAGCTAGGCTCTGGTGTTTGTGGTGGTACAGTTTGTGGTTCATTTGGCATTGTATTTTGTCCATTCTGCAAAGTATTACTGAAATCATTTACATTAGCGGGCTTTTCAATATATGGTAAATTTTCTCCTCCTTTTTCTTTTAAATTATTTAAATCTTCTTTCATTGTTCGAATGTATACATTTGAATCTTTTGGTAAAAAATTAGGATCCACTTGACTGTTTTGTTGATTATTTAAACCTTGATTGTTTTGGCTATTTGTATCATTCATGATAATTTATTAATTTGGTTATTTAATACATATATTATAATGTTTTTTAAATAAAAAATCAAGTTTTTATTTTTAAAAAACAGAAAGTTAAAACTTTCTGTTTAAGTGAGGTCACTGTGGGAATTGCACCCACGAATAACGGTTTTGCAGACCGCAGCGTTAGCTACTTCGCCAAGTGACCAACACATAGATTATACCAAATTTTAATTAATATTCAAGTTTAATCGTCCTGAACTAATAACAATTTTATCTTTGGAGACATCCTACATCTCAAATTTTTATTTAAAAAATTTTGCATATAATAAACGTCTTTTTCGATGTCTTGAAAAATAAATAATTCTTTATCTTTTGGGAAAATAGATATATATATTTTAGCCATATCCATACGATCATTTAATTCAACGTCTGTTACAGTAATAATCATTGATCTATCACAGAAATCTCTCTCTTCAATATATTTAGCTATTAATTTACCAATCTCTTCTCCTCTTGTTAAAACTTTTTTATTTTTTTGATTCATGAGTATAAAATTTTAATATATCATTTTCTAATATATCATTTTTACTATCAACCATCAATCCGCATTCATTAATACTACCAAGCGAATCAACTTTTTGTTTTTGACATTGAATACCAACAATTTTACCACCACCAGCTTCTTGTTCTTCTCTTTCTATTACAAAAGTATCACCAACGCTAAATCTACCTTCGAATACTTCCCCACCAACAACTTTATAACCCTTACTATCATTAAAAGTTGCTAGGATTTTAATTTGCCCAACAAGTTTTGGCTTTGCCTGTTCTTTAACTAGTATTTCATCTTCTAATTGTTCGATAATTTCATAAATTGTGTCACCATAATAAATATTGATGTTTTTAGAATCAATAAAACCAGAAATATCATTTTCAAGTTTTACTCTAAAATTAATAATAATTGAATTAGTTAATTCAGCCAGTTTAACATCCTTTTCATTAATATTCCCTATATTATTATCAACTATCTTAAAGCTAACATTTAAATCTTTAGCTAGCTCAGTTAAGCTATAAACTAAAGCTTCGCATGAACCAATACAATCAGACTTAATAATAATATTAATAATATTTTCTGGGTTATCACCAATAATATGATTTTTACATAATTCAATTGTTTCACTTTCTTTAACTTTTTGTATCAAATCTTCTGGTATATCATTTCCTGATATAAATTTACTCCCTGGTTCTGGCAAATCATTAAAACCAACTACAATTGCAGGAGAAGAAAAAGTTAACTCTTCGATATTATTACCAGAAAAATCTTTTAAAATTTTAATCTTACCATCAGTTGTAGATGAAAATATATTATCACCTAATTTAAGAGTACCATCTTTAATAACTAAAGTAGCAGTATAACCACACTTAGGATCCATATGTGATTCTAAAACAAAACCGCTAGCAAAAGCACTTGCATCAGCTTTCTCTTCGTTTATATCATATAATAATATTACCATTTCCAACAAAGAATCAATATTAGTACCATCTTTAGCCGATATTTCAATACATGGAATATCTCCGCCTCTTCCCTCAATAAAAATATCATTTTGAGCTAATTCACTTTTAACCTTTTCAGTATTTACATTAGGTTTATCAATTTTGTTTATAGCCACAATAAAAGGAATATCATTAGCTTTGATATGAGCTAAAGCTTCTTTTGTTTGAGGTTTAATGCCCTCATCTCCAGCAATAATTAAAATAGCGATATCTGCGATTTTAGCCCCGCGTGATCTAAGAGAAGAAAAGGCCTCGTGGCCTGGAGTATCTAAAAATGTAATTTTTCTTTGTTTTCCTTCTACATCCATTTCTATTTCATAAGCAGCAATATGTTGAGTAATATTACCACTCTCAGCTAAAATAGATTTGTTTTGTCTAATATAGGAAAGCAATGTTGTTTTCCCATGATCTATATGCCCTGTCACTACCACAATTGGAGGTCTTGGAATTAATTCGTTTTTGTCAATATTATTCATAGGAAAAACTTAGTATTTATTAAATGCATTATCATTTTACACTAAAAAACATTGAAAGTCAAGGTTTGAATTTGTCAAAACCAAAAAAACAACTAATTTAATTAGTTGTTTTAATGTTTTACTCTCAAAATTCTAA
>CAZDQI010000007.1:0-19768 GCA_964507765.1 uncultured Candidatus Saccharibacteria bacterium | reverse complement strand
TTAGAATTTTGAGAGTAAAACATTAAAACAACTAATTAAATTAGTTGTTTTTTTGATTTTGACAAATTGGTGCAAATATGATAAAATACTATACAAGTTAGACCGGATGATTGCTCCTTAATATTTTTTAAAATTTTTGGCTATTTTTTAAAAAATGCTTTCTTTAATAAGCTATTTTTGCTTTATAGGAGAGGAAAGTCCGAGCTCTCTTTTGGTTAATTTATTAGCCATCAAAATGTTAATGGTTAATAGCCATCGTATTATCTTAATGCTATAACTGGTAACGGATATAACTTTGATAATATAGAGGTGCGAACAGTGACGGATTAATTTGAAAAAATTAATCATTCCTTTGGGAATATGGTTATAGAAATATAACTAGTGAAACGGCTAAATCCTTAATGGGAGCAAGAGAATGATTCCAAAAGAATCGGTATCTCGCTTGATATATATTGGTAACAATATATACAGATAAATAATCATCGCTTTCTTTTTGAAAGTACAGAACTCGGCTTATAGGTTTAACTTAAAAAAAAGACCTTTTTAGGTCTTTTTTTAATTGTTGACTATTTTTCAGTTATTTAGTAGAATACAGATATATTAATTATTGTTAAAAGTTTTTTATGTTGAAAAGAGTGATAAAATATTTATTATTGCTAGGGGTTGTGGTTTTGACTTCTGTTATAAGTTACAATTACTATTATTATTACAAATCATTAAGAATTAATAAAGATATATACAATGATTTAAAAGTTGTTGTTGATAATTTTAATGATAGTTTGGAATATTTAAATAATAATGATATTTCAGGTTTTTTAAATAACAGCTATAAAACTATAAAATATTCAAATTATTTGCGAAATAGAAATCATAAAATATATAGCAATTTTTTTGTAAAGCTTAATATGTTGGATGGTTCTTTTTTTTCTAATGAAGTAAGTGACGCTTTGTTATGATTTAACGAATTAAATATACGTTTAAATAGATTTTATGTTTTAAATAATGAATTATTTAACGGTGATATTTTAGTTAAAAAACCCGAAAAGGCAATGGAAAATGTTAAAAATATTAAATCAACTATTTTAGAATTTAACTCTTTTTTAAGTGTTAATAATCCAAATTTAATTGAAATGATGGAAGATCAAAAATTAGAGGAAGATTATTTTAATGATTTGGAGAAAAAAATACAGTTAAGTTATAAGTTTTTTGAGGTAGTTGATAATTTTATGGGGGCTAAAGAAGAGTCTAAATCATTAGTTTTAGTTCAAAATAGTCATAATATGAATCAAAGTGGGGGAAAATGAGTTTATTATATGATACTAACATGTGATAAGTATAAATGTAATTTAAGCGATATTGATTTTGTTTCTAATTTAACGTCAGCCATGGTAGATAAATTAATACCACCAGAAGAGATACGCACTAAAAAAACAATATGAATTTATGAGGATCTAGGTTGGTTTTTTGATTTTAATGAAACGGCTAATGTTGCTTTAAAATATTATCCAATTAAAACAGAATTTGATAATGTTATTGCTTTTAATGTTTCTATGTTTGATAATATATTAAAATATATATCAAGTGTTAATTTTGAAATTGATGATGAAAAGATTGTTGTTAATAGTAATAATGTAGTGGATTTTTTACTTGAGCTTAGTTTGTATGATAGCAATAAAGAGTTAACTGCTAATTCTGAAAAATTATCTTTATTTTGAGGATCTTTTAAAGAGAGTTTTAAACAAAAATATTCTAATGGTGATTTAAAAAATTTAATTAATGATATATATGTTGCTTTGCGAAGTAAAAATATGCAACTTTATTCTTCAAAAAATATCATTCAATCGTTAAAAGCTTTAGGATATAACAACAGTTTAAAGAGAATTGATGATGTTGAGTATTTTGCTGTTAGTAAGAGTAATATTTTAGAAAATGTTTTTGATAAAAATATTGAGTTTAAAGTTGATTTAGAAGTTAATATTAATGAAGAAGGAAATATTAATAATACTAGTAAGGTTGTAGTTGATAATACTAATTCAAAGGTTAGAAATACTGTTATTTCATATTTCCAATTTTATTTAAATAAAGGAGTGAGTTTAATAAAAACTAGTTTCCCAAGTAAGGTAGGCGAACCAAGACATTCTACAGTTGATTACAATAAACATGGTTTTGTGGTTGATAAAAAAATAGATAATATTAATACTAAAACCGCCTATTTAAGTAAAGACGATGTAAGAGTTTATGAAGACGGAGATTTTTTAATTACTGGTGGATGAGTTACAAGTGCACCAAAACAAACTAAAATAATAGAGATGAATTGAGATAGTAATTATATAATCGATGAAGAAGAAAAAGTTTATCGTTTATTTGTTCAAAAACAGCCAAATGTTGATTATGTATTAAATTTGAAAATAAATTATCCAAGTGACGTTAATGGAGTTAATGTTATTAATAAAAACATTAATATTAATAGTGATAGATTGATAGAAATAAAACTTGATTAATATGAATATTTTAAATCGAAAAACAAATACAGTTGAAAAATCGGCAATCATTATTGGGTTTTTTACATTGTTAAGTAGTTTTTTAGGTATTTTTCGAAATAGTTTACTGGCAAGTTATTTAGGCTCAGGGCGAAATATAGATATTTATTATGCTTCTTTTAGAATTCCAGATTTTATTTTTAATATTTTTATTATGGGAGCAGTGACAGCAGGGTTAATTCCTTTGTTTTCTAAATATATACATACTAAAAAAGAAGAAGCTAGTGATTTTATTAATTCAGTAATTCATATTATTTTAATTTTAAGTGCAGGATTTGCTATAATTTTATCTATTTTTGCTGTGCCGATTGTAGATAAATTATTTAGTGGTATGGATTTGACTTCCAAGTTAATGGTAGTTAAAATAACTAGAATTATTATGTTACAACCAATTATTTTAGGGTTGTCTGCTATTTTAGGGAATGTATTATTGGTTTGTGATTTTGTTTTTTCTTTTGCATTAGCGCCATTATTGTATAATCTAGGTATTATTTTTGGTATTGTGTTTTTGTATCCTAAGTTTGGTTTAATTGGTTTAGGCTATGGAGTTGTTCTAGGCGCAATATTAAATCTGATTGTGAAATTTGTGCCGATGAGGTTAACAAATATTAAAATACATTTTGTTTCTTTTGCAAAAATGAAAAAATATATTAAAGAATTTACTTCTTTAGTTTTACCAAGAACAATTAGTGTAATGAATATTCAAGTATTTTTATTTGTAGTTAATTATTTTGCTTCGTTTTTGAAAGAAGGAAGATTGGGGATTTTTAATTTGGCTAATTCCTTTCAAGATTTACCTCAAACTATTTTTGCAACATCAATTGCGATGGCAGCATTTCCATTATTGTCTAAGATGTATCATCAAAAAGATATTCTGGGGATGAAAAAATTATATATTAAAAGCTTAAATCAAATAACTTTTATAATGTTGTTGGTCAGTTCTGGCTTGTTTGTATTAAGATATCCTTTAGTTAAAGTCTTATTACATTATGGTCGTTTTGATATCAGTGGTATAAAGGTTACAGCTGATGTATTACAAATTATGTCTCTGGGTTTAGTTTTCGCGGCTTTATTATTACTTAACCTTGATACTCTATTTGCATTAAATGATATGATCACACCATTAATAGCTAGTTTTGTTGCTTATGGTTTAGGGTCGGTATTAATTGCAATCTGGTATAAAGATTTTGGTATTTTAGGTATTACTTTTGCAATGATTATTGCTAATTTAATATATTTCAAGATTATGACTTGGAAGATCATGAAAATGCTGAAAATCAGTATTTATCCTTTAGCTGTAAAAATGGGGAAAAATTTGTTAATTGCTATTTTATCTGGTATAATAGGTTTACTATGTTATAACTATTTTAGTCAATTTAGTGGAGATAACTGGTTTAAATTTGCTGGTTTTAGCTTAATAATCCCATGTTTAGTTATTTTGTTGACTTATTTGGGGTTAGCTAAATTGTTTAAATTCGAGGAATTAAATGAATTTTGGAAAATATTATATAATAAAATAAAAAGAATATAATGGGAAATATACGTAATTTTGTAATTATTGCTCATATTGATCATGGCAAATCAACTTTGGCAGATAGATTTTTAGAAATAACAAATACAATATCAAAGTCTAAATTAGACCAACAGTTTTTAGATAAAATGTCTTTGGAAAAAGAGAAGGGGATTACAATTAAAATGCATCCTTGCCAAATGAAATATACGGTTGATGGTAAAGAATATATTTTAAATTTAATTGATACACCAGGTCATGCTGATTTTAATTATGAGGTTTCTAGAGCATTAAAAGCGGTAGAAGGAGCAATTTTATTAGTTGATGTAACACAAGGAGTTCAAGCACAAACTTTAGCTAATCTTTATTTAGCTCAAAATCAAGGATTAAAAATAATAGGATGTTTAAACAAAATTGATTTAACTTCTTTTAATAAGGAAGAGATTAAAAAAGATGTTTCTGATGTTTTAAATATCGAAGAAAAAGATATTTTTATGGTTTCAGCTAAAACTGGTGAAGGGGTTGAAGATTTATTAAAAGAGGTAGTTAAAACAGTTGACGAGCCTAAAGTTGAAACAGGAAAACCTTTAAGGGCTTTAATTTTTGATTCAAAATTTGATTCTTTTAGAGGTGTATTAGCTTATGTAAGAATATTTGAAGGCGAGGTAAAGAACGGTGATGATATATATTTAATGATGCAAAAAGAAAAATCAAAAGTTATAGAGTGTGGTATTTTTAATCCAGAATTAATCGTAACGAATGATTTGAAAGCGGGTGAAATTGGTTGAATTGCTACTGGATTAAAAGATCCGGGAGTTGTTAAGGTTGGGGATACAATTACTTTGAAAAAATATGTTGAAGACGGAGACGTAGTTCCTTTGTCTGGATATAAAGAGCCACAACCAATGGTATTTTCTGGTTTTTATCCAGAGAGCAATGACGAATTTGAGAATTTTGAAAAATCATTAGCTAAATTAAAATTAAATGATGCTTCTTTTACTTATGAACCAGAAGCTAATGAGGCTTTAGGTCGTGGTTTTAGATTAGGGTTTTTAGGTATATTACATTATGAAATTATTACTTTAAGATTACAGCGAGAATATGGTTTAAATTTAATTACTACTGTTCCAATGGTTCCATATAAAATAGTATTAAATAGCGGTAGTGAAATTTTTGTTAATAAACCAACTGATTTTCCAGAGAATGGTAAAATTAAATTGATAAAAGAACCTTTTGTTGAATTAAAAATATTAGCGCCAAGTAGATACTTAAATGCTATTATTAGTTTGATGCCAAACTTTAGGGCAATACAAACTCATTTAGAAACATTACAAGGAGATTTAGTTTTAATAACATACGAATTGCCTTTGTCAGAATTAATTTTAGATTTATATGATAGTTTAAAATCAGCTACACAAGGATTTGCTTCAATGATTTATGATTTAATGGATTATAGAGAAACAGATGTTCAAAAATTAGATGTTTTAATCCATCATAAAAAAGAAGAAAGTTTATCTTTTATTGTTCCAACTGAAAGAGCTGAGAGAGAAGCAAGAAAATTAACAAGTAAGTTAAAAGATATTATACCCCCTCAATCTTTTTCTTTGGCTATTCAAGTTGCTCGAGATGGTTTGATTATATCTAGAGAAACTATTCCAGCAATGAAAAAAGATGTTACAGGGTATTTATATGGTGGTGACAGAACAAGAAAAATGAAATTATGGAAAAAACAACAAAGAGGCAAAAAGAGATTGGCAGCAATGGGAAGTGTTAATATTCCGCCGGAAGTTTATCATAAATTGTTTTTAAATAAAAAAGATTAGAAATTTTTATGAAAAAATTATTTAATAAAAAAATATTTAAATATTTATTTATATTAGGGCTTATTAGTTTGGTTGTTTTTGGCATATACTATTTTGTTTTTAGAGAAGTAAATCAGAAAAAGAGAATTTTAGAGATGCAATTAAATATGTTAAATAAAGAAATAGAGTATTTAGAAAAAGAAAACAAAGATTTAAAAGAAGGCATTTTTAATTCTTCAAAAGATGAATATTATGAAAGAGAAGCTAGGTTAAATTTAGGCTATAAAAAAGAAGGCGAAACAGCTGTTATTTTAAGCAGCACAACAACAACTAAAGTTGAAAGTTTAGATAATACTAATGAAAATGTTTGAAATAAAATTAAAAAATGATTTCAAGATTTGTAATAATGCGAGCGTGGTTCAATGGTAGAATGTAACCTTCCCAAGGTTGAGACGGGAGTTCGATTCTCCTCGCTCGCTCTTGTTGCCAGGGTAGCTGAGTTGGCTCAAGCAGCTGTTTCGTAAATAGCAGATCGCGAGTTCGAATCTCGCCCCTGGCTCATTAAAAATATTAAAAAATCATTATGGAAAATGAACAAAAACAGGTTTATGATTTAATAATACTTGGCAGTGGCCCGGCTGGTATTACGGCTGCTATTTATGCTGATAGATATAATTTAAAAACAGCCATGATTGGTGAAGTTTTTGGTGGAACCGTAATGTATCCGCATAAAATAAATAATTTTCCATCTTATTCAGAAATATCAGGTATGGACTTGATTAATAATTTTCGTCAACATATGGATAAGGTAGAATGTGATTTAATAGAAGATCAAATCTCTAAAGTTAAAAAAGAAGATAATTTATTCTATGTTTATTTGCGAAAAGGTAATGTTTTAATAAGTAAAAATATATTAATAGGATTAGGTACATTTAGAAGAAAATTAAATGCAAAAAATGAGGATAAGTTTATTGGTAAGGGAGTTCATTATTGCGCTATATGTGATGCTATTTTTTATAAGAATAAAGATGTTATTGTTGTTGGGAGTGGCGATGGTGCTTCGATGGCGGTTTTGTTATTAGCAAATACATGTAATAAAGTTTATCAAATTATTCGAGGGGATGAATTAAAAACGGCTCCAGATACAATTGAGAAATTAGAAAAATTAAATAATTATGAATTAATTAAAAACAATGAAATTATTGAAATACAAGGAGATGCCTTAGTGAACAAAGTTTTGTTGAAAAATGAGATAAATAATCAAAATGTAATTGATATTGATGGTGTTTTTATTGAAATTGGTGGTGCACCAAATTCAGCAATTATATCAGATTTAGGAATTGAGGTTGATGATAAAGGATATATTAAAGTTGATACAAAAATGAAAACAAATGTTGATGGTATATGAGCTGGAGGCGACATTACTAATATTGACGGAGATTTTAAGCAAATTATTAATGCTTGTAGTCAAGGAGCAATAGCAGCTCATAATATATATAAAAGTGTTGATAAAAATAGTAATTAATATATATTTTATTGAAATGTTTACTAAATTATGGTATAATTATTAAAATTAAAACAATATATATGTTGATTATTATTGGTGAAAAAGGAAGTGGTTTTGAAAACATTACACCCGTTGGGGTGGAAATATTTAAATTTTAGAAATATATATTAATTAATTTTAAATAAATATTATGAAAGAAGAAAAAATGTCAAAAGAAGATAAAAAACTTGATGTAAAAAGACATTCTTTAGCTCATATTATGGCTTTAGCTTTAAAAAGGATTTACAAGAATGTCAGTTATGGTGTTGGACCAAGTAATGAAACAGGTTTTTATTACGATGTACTAACTAAAAAAACTATAAACGAAGATAGTTTAATTTTGATTGAAGAGGAAATGAAGAAAATAATTAGCGAAGAAATTCCTTTTGTTAAAAAAGAGGTTAAAATTTCTGAAGCAATCAAATTATTTACTGAGTTGAAACAAGATTTTAAAATAGAGCTATTAAATGATTTAAAAGCTTATGGCACAACTGATCAAAATGAGATTATTGCAATTGGTGATAAAAAAATGAAGAAAAAAGAAAAAGTTTCTTCTGTTACCCTGTATATCTTAGGGAAAGTTAAAAAAGATATAAGCATAAAAGAATTAATACAAAATCAAGATATTTTTATTGATTTATGTCGTGGACCACACATTAAAAATACTAGGGAAATTAACCCAGAGTCATTTAAGATAAATCGTATTAGTGGTGCATATTGAAGAGGAAGTGAAAAGAATAAAATGCTTAATCGAATTTATGGGGTAGCGTTTAATGATAAATATGATTTAGATGAATATTTAAAATTATTGGAAGAAGCTGAAAAAAGAGATCACAGAAAAATAGGGAAAGATTTGGATTTGTTTTCAATTGATGATTATGTTGGTCCAGGTTTAGTTTTATGACATCCAAAATTATCTTTAATTCGTGAAGAAATAGAGCTTTATTGAAGAATGGAACATAGGAAAAGAGGATATCAATATATTTATACTCCTCATATTGGTTTAGATAATTTATGAAAAGCATCTGGTCATTTAGCTACTTTTAAAGAAAATATGTTTCCAGGTATGGAGATGGAGACTAAGGATAAAAATGAAAAAGCAACATATTATGTTAAGCCAATGAGTTGTCCTTTTCATATTAGAATATATAAATCAAGATTGCATAGCTATCAAGAATTACCAATAAGGTATTGTGAATTGGGCACATGTTATCGTTATGAAAATTCAGGTGTTTTACATGGTATATTAAGACCAAGAGGGTTTACTCAAGATGATGCTCATGTTATTTGTACTGAAGATCAGTTTGTTGATGAAATAAATAATATTTTAGATTTTGCTTTAGATATTAATAAAGCATTTGGTTTTAATAAATTAAATGTTTATTTATCAGTTAGAGAAATTAAAAAGAAAGATAAATATATTGGTGAAAAGAGAATATGAGATTTAGCGGAGAAAACATTAGAAGGCGTTTTAAAAGATAGAGATGTTTTGTATAAAAAAGATGTTGGGGGCGCTAAATTCTATGGGCCATCAATTGATTTAAAAGCAGTAGATGCTATGGGTAGAGAATGACAAGGAACAACAATTCAGCTTGATATGAATCTACCAACTAAATTAGATATGAAATATATTGGAAGTGATGGTAAAGAACATACACCAATTATGTTGCATCGCACACTATTAGGATCAATGGAGAGATTTGTAGGTACTTTAATTGAACATTATGCTGGTGCATTTCCTTTATGGTTATCTCCAATGCAGGTTGTTATCATTCCAATTAGTGAAAAAAATATTGAATATGCTAAATCAATAAAAACAATGCTAGTTAATAAAAATATTAGAGTTATTGTTGACGAAAGTAACGAAACTTTAGGTAAAAAGATTAGAGTTTCAGAAATGCAAAAAATTCCATACATTGTTGTTGTAGGGCAAAAGGAAGAAGAACACCAAATTATATCTGTTAGAGAGAGGAAGGTAGGGGATATTGGTAATTTTTCAATCAATGATTTTATTACTAAATTAGAAGACGAAATAACAAATAAAATAATAAAAGATAATTAAAAATATTAATTTTGTTTATATGAAATACGATTTTAACAAAATAGAAAAAAAATGACAGAAAAAGTGATCGAAGAATAAGTATGAATGTTGAAAAGCTGATAATAATTCTAGAAAGCCTAGAAAGTATGTTTTAGGTATGTTTCCTTATCCTTCAGGAGCAGGATTACATATGGGTCATGTTGAAGTTTATACTGGAACTGATATTTTGTCACGTTATTATCGTCATAATGGATTTAATGTTTTACATCCTATTGGTTGAGATGCGTTTGGATTGCCAGCTGAAGTTTATGCATTAAAACATGGTATCCATCCAAGAGAAGCAGTAAAGAGAAATGTTAAACATTTTAGAGAGCAAATTGAAATGTTAGGATTTTCTTATGATTGAAATCGTTTAATAGATACAACTGATCCAGATTACTATAAATGAACGCAATGAATGTTTTTAAAATTCTACGAGAAAGGATTGGCTTATGAGAAAGAAATGCCAGTTAATTTTTGCCCACATTGTCAAGCGGTATTGGCTGATGAAGAGGTAGAATCAGGCAAGTGTTTTAGATGTGGAAGTGATGTTGAGAGGAAAAATATCAAACAATGAGTGATGAAAATTACTGATTATGCTGAAAGATTATTAAAAGATATTGATAAGTCTGGATTAACTGAGAAAATTAAAACCATGCAAAGAAATTGAATTGGTAAATCGGAAGGATATGAATTCAATTTTAAATTAGAAAATAGTGATAAAGAAATTAAAGTATTTACAACAAGATTAGATACTTTATTTGGGGTTACATTTATTGTTCTATCACCAGAACACCCAATGCTTAAAGATATTATAAAAGGAGATTGTAAAGAAAATGTATTAAAATATATTAAAAAAGCATCTCAAAAAAGCGATTTAGAAAGATTGGCAAATGTTAAAGAAAAAACAGGTGTGTTTACTGGTTGTTATGCTGTAAATCCAGCTAATTATGAAAAAATTCCTGTTTGAGTTTCTGACTATGTATTAATGTCTTATGGAACAGGAGCGGTAATGGCTGTTCCTGGACATGATAAGCGTGACTTTGAATTTGCTAAAAAATTTAATCTAGAAGTAAAGAAGGTTATTCAACCAATTTCAAATGAAGAGGTTGAAATGTATGATGGAGAAGGAATATTAATTAATTCTGGTCCGTTTACACATGCAGAAACTAATATTGCAAGAGACAAGATAGCAATATTTGTTGGAGCTAAGAAAAAAATAAATTACAAGATGAGAGATTGAGTATTTTCAAGACAGAGATTTTGAGGTGAGCCTATTCCAATAATAAAATGCCCTAAATGTGGTAATGTTCCTTTGAAAGAAAAAGATTTACCTTTAAAACTACCAAATGTTAAATCATATAAATCAGCTGATAATGGATTATCACCATTAGAAAATATTAAATCGTGAGTAGAGGTTAAATGTCCTGTTTGTGGAAGTAAAGCTAGAAGAGAAACAAATACTATGCCTCAATGAGCTGGATCTTGTTGATATTTTCTAAGATTTATTGATCCTAAGAATAGAAGAAGTTTTATCGATATTCAAAAAGAGAAAAAATGAATGCCAATTAATATATATATTGGTGGGGTTGAACATGCGGTTACTCATTGAATTTATGCTCGTTTTTGACAAAAGGTTTTGTATGATTTAAAATTAGTTACTCATAGCGAGCCTTTTGAAATTACTATTAACCAAGGTTTAATATTGGGAGAAGATGGTGAGAAAATGTCTAAATCAACCGGTAATGTTGTTAATCCAGAAGACATTGTTAAGCAATATGGGTCTGATGTGTTACGTATATATGAAATGTTCTTAGGATCTTATACTGAAGCTAAACCTTGAAATGTAGAAAATATTTTAGGCGTAAAAAGGTTTTTAGAAAAAACTTGGAATCTATATACTAATATTAGTTTAAACAAAGAAAAAGAAGAAAGAAATGTAGATAAAAATGTTTTGAATAAACTTGAGGTTTTAAGGCATAAAACAATTAAAAAAGTTTCAGAAGATATTGAGAATGCTAAATTTAATACAGCCATTAGCTCGATGATGGAGTATTTAAATGCATTGCATGATAACTATAATAGTGGATACAAAATATCTAAGGATCATGTTAAAACTTTTGTTGTTTTATTATCTCCTTTTGCTCCTCATATGTGCGAGGAAATATGAAGTACTCTTTTAGGAAATAAAAAATCAATACAAATGGTAAAATGACCAAGCTATAAAGAAGAAATGCTAGTTGATAAAACAGTTTCTTTAATAGTTCAGGTTAATGGCAAATTAAGAGATGTGATTGAAATTGAAAAAGACATGTCACAAGAAGAAGTTACTAAAATTGCGTTAAACTTACAAAAGGTTCAAAATCATTTAGCGAACGGAGTAGCAATTAAAAAAGTTGTTTTTATTCCCAATAAAACAATTAATTTTGTTGTTTAATTAAAAATATATATTAAAAATATGAAAAAATTTAAAGATAAAGTTGTTTTGATTACTGGTGCGAGTCGAGGTATAGGTAAAGCTACTGCTTTAGCTTTTGCTAAAGAAGGAGCAAAAGTTGTTATTGATTATTTTATATCTGATATTGAACCCGACGCAGAATTAAATGCAAAAAATGTTGTAAAAGAAATAGAATCTATGGAGCAAAAGGCAATAATGTTTCAAGCTGATATAAGGGATGAAATTCAAGTTAAAAATCTTATTAATGAGACAATAAAAACTTTTGGGAAAATTGATATTTTAATTAATAATGCGGGTGTTGTTTTTGATGAAAACTATGAAAACAAAACAGTTGAACATTGAACTCAAACCTTAAATACAAATTTAGTAGGACAATTTTTAATGATTAAAAATGCAGTACCATTTTTACCAGAAGGCGCTAAAATTATAAATATTTCTTCTTCAAATGCTACTACTTGTTTTAGTACTGATGCTATTGATTACGATGCTTCTAAAGCTGGAATTATGGTTATGACAAAAGATTTTGCTCAAATTTTAGCTCCTAAGAAAATATTTGTTAATGCTATTTTGCCTTGTTGGGTGAATACTGATATGAATAAAAATTTACCCTTAGATTTTGTGAAAGAAGAAACTGAAAAAATTTGATTGAAGCGCTTTGCAGAACCTGAGGAAATTTCAAAATTAATTTTATTCTTAGCTTCTGATGATAATACATATATTACAGGTTCTTTAATAACAATTGATGGCGGGCATGTATAATTAATAAAAAATATAAAAAAATATAATGAGTGGTTTAGATGATATAATACAAGAGCGTATTACTAAAAAAGAAAAACTAATTTCTCAAAATATTAATCCTTATCCTGAATTGGTAGATAAAATTGATAGTTTAGATAAAATTTTAAATAATTTTGAAGAAGGAAAAAATGTTAAAATTGCTGGCAGGATTATGTCAATTAGAACTCATGGTGCTTTAATATTTTTTCATATTAAAAATGATAATGATAAGATACAAATATTACTTAAGAAAGATAAATTAAATGATCAATTTGATTTGTTTTTAGATACGATTGATATTGGTGATTTTGTATATATTTCTGGTTCTTGTTTTATTACCAAAACTAATGAAAAAACAGTTGAGGCTGATGAATGGAAAATTGTTTCTAAATCAATTCGACCAATACCGAGTGAATTTTATGGGTTAGAAGATGTTGAAGAGAAATACAGAAAAAGATATTTAGATATTTTGATTAATAATGAAACTAAAAGGGTTTTTGATTTGCGTTGAAAAATTATTTATCAAATTAGGGAGTTTTTAAATACTGAAAAATTTGTTGAGGTGGAAACACCAGTATTACAAGCTGTTTATGGAGGGACACTAGCTAAACCATTTACAACTCATTTAAATGATTTGGATATGGATGTGTATTTAAGAATTGCTCCTGAGATGTTTTTGAAAAGAGTTTTAGTCAGTGGTTATCCAAAAGTTTTTGAAATTGCTAAGTGTTTTAGAAACGAAAGCATTGATAGAGAGCATAATCCAGAATTTACTTTACTTGAATTGTATCAAGCTTTTGCAAATAAAGAGGATTTAATGGGGTTGATGGAAAATTTATTTAAAGCATTAGTTGAGAAGAATAATATACAAAAATATATTAATATTTCTGTTCCTTTTGAGAGATTATCAATTATTGATTTTGTTAAAGAAAAAAGCAATCTTGACTATTTTGAAAATACTTTAGATGATTTTACTAATTATTTGAAAAGTAATAAAATTGAAGTTGAAAAGGGGATGAGTAAAGCCAAGATGTTTGATGCAATATTTAAAAAATTTAGAAATGAAATAAAAGGGCCTTTGTTTGTTGTAGACCATCCAATTGATTTATCTCCGCTAGCAAAAACTAAAGATAGTGATAATAGAATTGCTTCTCGTTTTCAGCTTTTAGTTGATGGTTTAGAATTGTGTAATGGTTGATCTGAGTTAAACGATCCAATGGAACAAGCAAAAAGATTTAAAGAGCAAGAGGAAAACAAAAAAGCAGGTGATAAAGAAGCCCATCCATATGATAAAGATTTTATTGAAGCTTTAGAATATGGAATGCCAATGGCGGCTGGTATTGGTATTGGTATTGATAGACTGATAACAGTTCTAGCTGAAGCTCAAACATTGAGAGATACAATTATTTTTCCTTTTATGAAAAATATTAATTAAGATTAAATGAAAAAATTTATTTTAAGTCTTTTGGCAATAAGCTTGTTTTTTATACTGATATTTTTTTATCAAACGGGTTTTAAAAAAACAGAAATAACAACTACAACTACAAAAGTTAATAATAGCGAATTAATATATGGTTTAAACGAGTTAAAAGATGCGATTAATATATTTCAATCTAGCTTTAAATTGTCATCCGAATTTGATAAAAATAAACAAGAGCTAGTGCTAGAAGAAAAAGATGATAGTTTTGTTTATTCAAATGATTTAGCTAATATTTCAATAGATTTAGAAAAAACTTTATTTAATAATGATGAGAATTCAAATTTTAGTTTAGAATCAGATGAATATATTATTGCTTTGCTTAATGGGTCTCAAAGCGGTAAAGATGTGTCTTTAATTTTCTTTTTCAGTAAAAATGACTATATGTATGAAAATGAAATAAACAGGGAGATAGAAATTGATGGCAATATGTTTAAGTGTAACGAAGATTGAGGAGAAGATTATACCTATTCGGCTAGTTGTGTTATTAATAAAAATAATTGATATTACACCTTTGAATATTTATCATATGTTGACAAAGAAAATGTTATATCGGTCGAGGATATTTTGCTTAAAAAAATACATTTTTAAAAATAGAGATTATGGATTTAAAAGTAGGAATTGTTGGTATGCCAAATGTTGGTAAATCAACATTATTTCAAACACTAACCAAAAAGCAAGTAGATATTGCTAATTATCCTTTTTGTACAATTGAGCCAAATATTGGAGTAGTTTCTGTGCCAGATTATCGTTTAGATAAATTGACTGAATTTAGTAATTCTAAAAAAACAATTCCAGCTGTTGTTGAATTTGTTGATATTGCCGGTTTGGTAGAAGGGGCTAACAAAGGTGAAGGTTTGGGTAATCAATTTTTGTCTCATATAAGAGAGGTTGATGCAATAATATATGTATTAAGAGCTTTTGAAAACAATAATATTATTAATGTTCTAGAAAATATTGATCCAATTGAAGCTAAAAATATCTTAGACACAGAGTTGGTATTAAAAGATTTAGATACGGTTGAAAAAAGACTTTTTTCTTTGGCTAAAGAAGTTAGAGCCGGAGGAGCTGATGCTAAAAAAGAATTGGCTGTTTTTGAGAAATTAAGAGACAATTTAAATAAAGGAATACAAATTAGAGATATTAATTTGGATGATAAAGAAAAATTAATTTTGAAAAATTATTCATTTTTAAGTAATAAGCCTTGCTTGTATTTATTAAATGGAGTTGATGAACAAGTTGATCCCAAAATTATTTCTTTTTTTGAAAGTAATAATTATCCATATTTAATTATTGATATTAAAACAGAATTTGATGTTGTAAGTATGTCAAAAGAAGAAAGAGAAACATTGGGATTGTCAATAGAAAGTGAGTTGGATATATTAATTAGGCGTAGCTATAAATTATTAAATTTAATTACATTTTTTACTACTGGAGAAGATGAAACTAGAGCCTGAACAATTAATAATGGAACTTTAGCTCCTCAGGCTGGGGGTGTTATTCATAGTGATTTTGAAACTAAATTTATTAAAGCTAATGTTATTGACTGGAAAAAATTAATTGAATGCGGTTCTTTCGAGAAGGCAAGAGCTTTAGGTTTAATTAGAAGTGAGGGAAAGGAGTATATGGTTATTGATGGAGAGGTGATAGAATTTAAACATGGACAATAATTATTAAATAATGGAAAAACCAAAAGATAATAAAAAACAAATACCAGAGTTTAAACTAGAAGTTTTTAAAAAGACTTTGAAGTTTTTTGAAAATGCTATTGATGAATTGGCAGAAAATATATCTGAACATAAATATGATATAGTTGTTGGTGATGATGTTTCGGGCAGATTGCCTACTTTGGTTTTGCATGGGGTAATGAAAAAAGTTTATACTTCTGATGGTGTTGATTCGCCAAAATTATTGTTTTTTAAAGGTAACAAAGGTGGTTGAGGGGTAGATATTGAAGAGTTTAAAATGTGAAAGGAAAATATGCAAAAAGAACTTTTAAGGTATTTGCAAGAAGGGATAATTAATAAAAATTCAAAGATATTAATAGTAACTGAATTTGTCAAAAATAATAATACAATATTAAATTTTAATGAAATTTTTGGTAAAATTGGTCTTGGTTTTGAAGTATTAGCTTTACAAAGAGATGTTAATGCTCCATATTTTCGTGAAGGTGAAATAAAAGTTCATGATGCAGGGGTTGTTTATGACAATCCTGGTTTTGTGCCGTTTTGCAATCCAGTTGATAAAAAATTTACAGGTATTAAAAAATCAAAAAACAGTGATGCTTTGGCTGGTATTAATAAAGAAGCTAATAAACTTGATATTAAAACAGCAAGAGAAGATATTAAAAAGATGATAGATTATTTAGAAAACTATTACAATTTAAATAAATAAAAATATGAGATTTTTTGATTCACATTGCCATTTACAATTTGAAGCTTTTGATGGACTAAGAGAAAATATAATAAATGATATGATTAAAAATGAATCAAAAGCTATAATTGTTGGATCAAGTATTGAAAGTTCTAAAGAAGGTGTTTTGTTAAGTAACAAATATATGCAATGTTTGTATAGTTCGGTTGGAGTTCATCCAGTTCACAGTTTGGGATTTGAGATTTACAAAGATAATAGTGAGAGAAAAACTAGCGTAGAATATCCTCAAGATTTAAATAAATTAAATGTTTTGGTTTCTAATAATGTTAAAGCTATTGGCGAATGTGGTATTGATTTTTCTTATTTACGAGATTTAAATGGAGATGATGAAAAAATAAATGAATGAAAAGAAAAACAAATTAATTGTTTTAAATTTCAAATCAATTTAGCTAAGGAAACTAATTTACCATTAATTTTACATATTAGAAAAGAATATATGATGGGGTTAGATATATTAAATCAAATGGATTTTAAAGGTAAAGTTTTATTTCATTTTTTTAAAGGTAAATATTCTGATTTTGAAGAAATATTAAAATATACAAATTGCTATTTTAGTTTTTCAAATATTATTACTTATGATACTTCAATGGATAAAATATTGAAAGATATGCCTTTAGATAGATTTATGATTGAAACAGACGCTCCTTACGTGTCGCCAATAGGGAAGAAAGGTGAAATTAATGAGCCAAAAAATGTTTTTTATGTGGCAGAAAAAATATCTAAAGTTAAAGATATGTGCACTGAAGATGTTTTAAATATGAGCTATAATAATGCAATGAAGTTTTTTGATATTTAGTGTATTTACATATGGTGAAAAATATGTTAATATATTTAAACAAAGGGCCGTTGGCTCAGCTGGTAGAGCACCTGCTTTGCAAGCAGGGGGTCAGGAGTTCGAATCTCCTACGGTCCACAAAAAACAAGTGAATTTTTCACTTGTTTTTTCTTTTAAAATTTTTTAAAATATATGTATTAATATATTAAACAATAAATATGAAAAAATTATTTGTTTTGTTTTTAATGGTATTTATGTTTTTTGGAGGGATTGTTTTAGCTCAAGAAACAACAAATACTTTAGAAAAAAGTGTTTCCATGCCATTTAGTTTTAATGTTAATAAATTCTTTTTAGAGTTTAGAAAGATGATTACATTTAATCCAGTTGGAAAAGCTGAAATTGAAAATACAATACTTGAAAAAGAAGAGGATGTTATTAATAAAATGTTGGGGGACGATAAGATGGAGGTTGATAATGAGATTGTTTCCAGGTTTATGGTTAGGCGTGAAAATGCTTTGAATAATTTAGAAAATTTGAAAAATAAAGGTGAAAATGTCTCAGATTTAATTCAAAGAATAGAAAATAATACAATTAACGAGGATTCTGTTTTGTATAAAAGGCTAGAGAGCTCTACTGACGATCAAAAAGAAAGGATTGTTGATAATTTAATTAAGAAACAGGAGGCAATTCAGAATAGGATTCAGATAAAAGAAGCTATTTTAGAAGATAAAAATACGGAAGAAAATATTAAAAATCCTGAAAAAGGAATAGTTTTACAATCAGAAGAACAAAATTCTTTACTTAATAATTTAGTTGATACAGTTAAAGATAAAATTGTTTTATTGAGTCAAAATCAAAAAAATCATTTTATAAATTATTTAAAGTTAAAAATATTTAAATTAAAAGATGAAGGAATAGATGTTTTAAAAGAAAAAATAGAAGATGGATCTATAAAGCTTGAATTATATAGTATAATGGATAAGATTATAAACTATAACAGACCAATTGTAAGTATTGAAAATCAAGAACAAGTTAAAGAAAAAATACAAGAGAAAGTTCAAAATCAAGAAAAAGTTCAGGAAATGAAACAAGAAAGAAATGGTTTTTTAGAAGGAGTAAGAAATATGTTTTTAGAGTTAAAAGGTAAAAAAGAGTTAAATGAAGGAAAAGAATTAAATGAAGTTGGCAATGAAGAAAATCAAAATATGGATCAATTAAATAATGATGGAGTAAATTTAGAACCAATGCAACCAATGATGCAACAAAAAGGATTAAATAATAAATTAGAAAACAATAATTAAAATACTTGATTTTTTTACAAAAATACATTACAATATTATTATATATCTAGGGTCGATTAAGCTTTTAAAAATTAATAAATTAAAATATATTTATGATTAGTAACATAGCAACTTCAACTCAAATTGCTTTGGTTCAATTATGAAACTCTTTCATTATGTTTATGCCAAGATTCATCGGAGCTTTAATAATATTTTTTATTGGTGTTATTATTGCTGCTGGCATAGCTGAGTTAATTGAAAGAATAATTGATGCTATTAAATTTGATAAGGTTCTAGAAAAAATCGGTTTCAAAAATTTTACCGAAAGAGCTGGTGTAAAATTAGATTCAGGTTTTTTTGTAGCTCAATTGGCTAAATGAATGATAATATTAGTCTTTCTTTCAGCAACTTTAAATTATTTAAATTTAAATTCTTTTGCTGAATATTTAGGAAGAGTTATTGCCTATATTCCTAATGCAATTGTTGCTGTTTTGATTCTTTTGGTTACTGCTTTAGTTGCTGACTTTGTTAGCAAATTAATTAAAGCTTCAGCCAAGGGTACTGGTATGAGATTATATAGAACAGCTTCTGCTTTTGCAAAATGAGCAATCTATATCGTTGGTTTCTTAACTGCTATAGAAAAGTTAGGCGTACCAACAGTTTACTTATCAACCATATTTACTGGCTTGATCATTATGATCGCTATTGCCGGTGGTATTGCTTTTGGTGTTGGCGGTAAAGATTTTGCAAAGGATATTTTAGAAAATATTCGAGGAGAAATCAAAGAGTAGAATTAAATATGTATACATGAAAACAGTGCAAGAAATTGCACTGTTTTTAAATAAAAGAAAAGACCGCTGTGATCGTTGCGGTCTTTATGCCCCCCTTTGATGGGGGGACGGAATGAAGGAGAATTGTACTCATGCACATATATATGTGTTATATATATGTGCACGTACGCGAATAGATAAAAAAGGAACAGTATTATTATATCATATTTTTATATTAAGTCAAGTAAGGCTTGATTTTCAAAGGTTGTTGTGATATAATAGTTATGCGGGATAGAGAAATGGTATCTCGCCAGGCCCAT
>CAZDQI010000006.1:3866-22168 GCA_964507765.1 uncultured Candidatus Saccharibacteria bacterium | reverse complement strand
TTGGCTTTGGTTATAACTTTTATTTATTTTAAGAATAAAAAACCAGTTGAGAATGTAGCTAATACAGAGGTTAAAACAGTGATATTAAAAGAAGGAGAGGGTGAAGAGGCTGTTAATGGCAGCAAGATAGCTGTTAATTATACAGGCTGATTATTGGATGGAACTAAATTTGATTCAAGTTTAGATCCAAATCGTCGTCCTTTAGAGTTTACTTTAGGTAATAAAGAGGTAATTGAAGGTTGAGAAAAGGGAGTTTTAGGCATGAAAGTTGGTGAAATAAGAAGGATTGAAATCCCAGCATCAATGGCTTATGGTGAACAAGACTTAGGTATTATTCCGCCAAATTCTGATCTGATTTTCGAAGTAGAGTTATTAAATGTGGAGAATTAGTTTATTCTTGCATTTTGATAATTTTTATGATATAATTACGGTTATAAGTTAAAATATTTAAACAGTACTAAATATGAATGTTTTTAAAAAAGTTAAAAACACTTTTAAAGAGGCTTATTTAGAGTTAAAAAAAGTCCATTGACCAACTAAGAAAGAAGCAAGAATTCTTACTGGCGCAGTTATAGCAATTACAGTTTTTTATGCTTTAGTCTTAACAACCATGGATTTTGGTATAGTTGAATTATTTAAAAAAATAATTATTAAGTAATTTCTATGGCTCGTCAAGAATTAGATTTGGGAAAAAACTGATATGTTTTGCATACTTCTCCTGGATATGAAGAAGCAGTAGCAAAGAACTTAAAGTCAAGAATTGAGGCTTTTGATTTAGCTGATAAAGTTTTTGATGTGTTAGTTCCTATTGAGAAAAAAATAAAAATCAAAGCAGGTAAAAGACAAACAGTTGAAGAAAAGATTTTTCCAGGATATGTTTTTGTTGAAATGATTGTTGATGATACCTCTTGATATGTAGTGCGTAATACACCTCATGTTACTGGATTTATTGGCGCAGGAACAACACCATTGCCAGTTGATAAAGGAGAAATGAGTATTATTTTCCAGAGAATTGGTGGCAGTGAGCCTCATTACAAAATTAATTTTGAAATAAAAGAAAGAGTTAAAATTACTGATGGTCCATTTAAAGATTTTGAAGGTGTGATAGAAGAAATAGACAATGAAAAAGGTCGTATAAAAGTATCAGTCGGTCTTTTTGGAAGAGAAACTCCAGTAGATGTCGATTTTTTACAAATAAATAAATTATCTTAATAATATAAAAAAAAGTTATGGCAGAAAAGAAAGTAAAAGCACAACTTAAATTAGAAATTCAAGCTGGTGCAGCTAATCCAGCCCCTCCAGTTGGTCCAGCTTTAGGACAACATGGCGTTAATATTCAAGAATTTTGTTCTTCATTTAATGCACAAACTCAAGATAAAAAGGGAGATGTTATTCCAGTTGAAATAACAATTTATGAAGACAGAACATTTTCTTTGGTTTTTAAAGAACCACCAGTTGCTAGTTTGATACTAAAGGCAGCTAATATTCAAAAAGGCGCTGCTAATCCATTAAATAAAAAGGCTGGCAAAATCAGCAAGGATCAAGCAAAGGAAATTGCTCAAAGAAAAATGGTTGATTTGAATGCTAATGATATTGAAAGTGCTATGAAAATTGTTGAAGGAACAGCAAGAAGTATGGGAATTGATATAGCTTAAGTTATTTAAAAAACCAAGGAGTTGTTGCTCCTTGGTTTTTAGTTGAACAAAAATATTGATTGTGTTATACTATGTTTATTAAATTTAAAAAAAAGATATGATTTCTGATGATGTAAGAAAAAAATATTTACCAACAATTGGATTAGAGATTCATTTTGAGCCTAAAACAAAATACAAAATGTTTTGCAATTGTTTGAATGACCCAGATGAAATAAAGCCAAATGTAAATATATGTCCAATTTGTTTAGCTCATCCAGGGGTTTTACCAACTATTAATTTAGAAGCAGTAGAATTAATCGTTAAGTTAGGATTAGCTTTGAATTGTGAAATTTCTAGAAAATCTAGATTTGATCGCAAAAACTATTTTTATCCTGATTTGCCAAAAAGTTATCAAATTACACAAGCCTTTTATCCATTTTGTTTAAATGGAAAATTAACGCCTTTTTTAGAAGAGGGAGTGACAGAAGTTTTAATAAAAGAAATACATTTAGAAGAAGATACCGGTAGGTTATCTCATGTTAATGGAAAGACTTTAATTGATTATAATCGCGCTTCACGACCTTTAATTGAGTTAGTTACAGAGGCATGCATACATGATGGAAGAACAGCCAGAGTTTTTGCTGAAAGTTTGCAAGTGATTTTAAGAGATTTAAATATTTCTGATGCTGATATGGAAAAGGGGCAGATGAGAGTAGAAGTTAATGTGTCAGTGAGTACGGATGATAGTTTAGGGACTAAAACAGAAGTTAAAAATATTAATTCGTTTAGATCAGCTGAGAAAGCAATTGATTACGAAATAGAAAGACAAATAGATCTTTTAGAAAAAGGCGAAAAAATTATTCAAGAAACACGTGGTTGAGATGATGTTAAAAATATAACCATATCACAAAGAATTAAAGAAGGAGCAGATGATTATAGGTATTTTCCAGATCCTGATTTACCAGAATTAATTGTTTATGGGGAAGGTGGGTTATTTGATTTAATTAAGATAAAAAATTCGTTAGGTGAATTACCATATAACAAGAAAGAAAGATTAATGAATGAATATGATTTATCATGAGATAAGGCTGTTTTTTTAGTGGTTAATAAATCTATTTGTAATTTTTTTGAAAATACGGTAAAAGAAATTAGAAATACAGTTGATGAAAAAATATTATTAAAAGCAATAAAGTTA
This sequence comes from uncultured Candidatus Saccharibacteria bacterium, assembly GCA_964507765.1. Lineage (GTDB taxonomy): Bacteria > Patescibacteriota > Minisyncoccia > UBA6257 > JAKLIH01 > JAKLIH01. Next base: position 19,339 of record CAZDQI010000006.1, on the reverse strand, counting down.
ATATATAATTATTTGGTTACTGATGTTATAGGGATGTTAATATCAAAAAATATTAAATTTGATGATTTAAAAATGTCGGTTAATAATTTTTCAAAATTAATTAAGTTGATTATTGATGATAGAGTTTCTTCAAGGGCAGCTAAGATTATTTTAGAAAAAATTATTATAGAAGATATTGATCCAGAAATTGTTATGAAAGATAACGGACTAGAACAGGTTTCAAATGACGAAGAAATTATTAAATTTGTATTAGATGTTTTAGCTGAAAACCCTAAATCGGTTGATGAATATAAGGGTGGTAAAATAGCGGTTTTACAATTTTTAATTGGCAAAACAATGGCTAAAGCTAAAGGGGCGGGAAATCCAGGAAAGATTAAGGAAATATTGGAAATAGAATTAAATAAATAACAAAAAAGGGAGTAATTACTCCCTTTTTTGACTGGTGTTAAAATGGCTTAAAGGCTTGTATTTTAAGCTTTTTTCTGGTATAATAATATAGATAATTTAATATTTGATTAAATGATTAAACATGAAAAGTTTTAAAAGCTATTTGTTAGAATTAATAGAAGTGGTTGCAATTGCTTTGTTAATTGTCATTCCGATTAGGATGTATTTGATTACACCTTTTTTTGTTAGAGGACAAAGTATGGAACCAAATTTTGAGGATGGAGATTATTTGATAATAGATAAATTAAGTTTTAGAGTTTCTGAACCAGAAAGAGGTGATATTATTGTTTTTAAAGCTCCTCTTGATGCTCAAAGTTTTTATATCAAAAGAATTGTTGGTATGCCAGGGGAAACAGTTAAAGTTGTAGATGGAGAGGTAGTAATTGTGAATGATAATTATCCTGATGGATGAAAACTAAATGAAAAATATCTTGAAGGACATTATAATACCCCAGGAAATATTCAAATTAAATTAAATAATGGAGAATATTTTGTAATGGGAGATAATCGAGAAGCTTCGTATGATTCAAGAGAATGAGGTAGCTTGAGGGGTGATCAGATTGTAGGCAAGGTTTGATTAAGGTTAGCTCCTCTTAATAAAGCAAAAGCTTTTTTTGGAACTCAATATTAAAAGTTTTTAAAAATATTATATGGCAAAAAAAGGAATACGTTTTGTTGATATAAAAGACAAGTTAAATCACAAAACCGATTCGAAGAAAAATATTAAGACTAATAAAAATATTATTCTTAATACGGTAAGTAAAACAAAAGATGTTTTTGGTCATAACTTAAAATTGTGAGAATTATTATCAAGTAAAATCGAAAAAGTTTTAAGTTTTTATCAATACGAACAAATAGAAACACCAATAGTTGAATACGCTGAATTAGTTTTAGGAGGCTTGTTAAAAAATGAAAGTGAGAATAAAAAACAATTTTTCTTAGTTGAAAAAACAGGAGAAAAAAATATGATATTGAGACCAGAATTATTATCGGGAATGATTCGTAGTTATTTTGAAAACAAGATGCAAAACAAAATACAACCGGTAAAAATGTATTCTCTTGGAAAAGTTTTTTGAGATAAGTCAGAAAATGTTTTTAGCCAATATCATCAGCTTGGGTTAGAGTCTATTGGTGATTCGAGTCCGATTATTGAAGTGGAAACAATGTTAGCGATTAAAAGATTACTTGAGTCTTTTGGGCTTGAACATGTTGGTTTCGAAATTAATAATTTAGGCTGTGATGGTTGTCAAGATTTATATATTAAGGAAATTAAAAAGTTTTTTAAAGAGAAAAAGACAAAATTATGTAGTAAATGCAAAAAAGCTTTACAGGAAAATGTTTGAGATATTTTTAATTGCAAAGAAGAGAAATGTAAGGCGTTAAGATCTGGGTTACCGACTTTTGAAGATTTTTGATGTAGCAATTGTAAAAAACATTTTTCTACCATTGTTGAATATATGGACTTTCTTAAAATACCATATGAAATTAATACTCAATTAAGAGGCTTTAGTAAGTTTGAGGATAAATTTGTGTTTAAGGCGTATTATACAGAAAAGGATAAAAAATATGATGTTGGTTTTGGTTTTAGACATGATAATTTAATGAAAACGATAAGTATGAATGGCAAGTATGGCGTAGGCGCAAGTATTGATGTAAATGCATTGTTTAAAGCTTTAAGAAATCATAAAAACAAAAAAGAGACAGAAAGTTTTTCAGTTTTTTTGGTTCAAATAGGAGATATGGCAAAAAGAAAAGCATTTGAGCTAGTAGAAGACTTGAGAAAAGAAAATATTATTGTAAAAACGAATTTAAGTAAGGACAGCTTAAGAAATCAGATTACAATGGCTGAAAAATCAAAAGTTGATTGTATTTTAGTTATTGGCCAGGAAGAGGTTATGAGGGGAGAGGTTATAATCCGTGATTTTCAGTCGGGCTTGCAAGAAAGCGTTTCTTTTGCTAAACTAATACCAAATCTGGTTAAAAGAAAGAAACAAACTAATTAATAAATATTAATAAAAGATACTATATGGCAATTAAAATTACCAAAAAAGATAAAGAATCTACTTCAGCTTTTTTATATAGAATAAGTCAAGTTATTCAGAGAAGTGGAGTTTTGTTAGAAGCTAATAAGCATCAATCTTTTACAAAAGGAAATAATGAAAGAGGTAAGAAATTATCAGCTTTACATAATATTCGTGTTAAGAAAAGATATAGCTTATAAGAAGAAAATGGGTATTTCTTTAAAGAAATAAACCATGGAATTTGAATGTTTTGTTTTTGATGAAGTATTAGTAACTAGTAGAGAAAAGAAAATTATAGATGAATTAGTTAATAGTATTTTTAAAAGTTCAACTTTTTTAAAACTAATTAAAAGAAAAAAAATATCAAACATTTCTTTTTCTTTAATACTAATATCAAATGACGAAGCTAAAAAGTTGAATAAAAAATTCAGAAATAAGGATAAGATTCCAGATATATTATCTTTTCCGTTTAATGAAAAAGATAATGACGTAACTGTTTTAGGCGATATTTTTATTACACCAGAAGAATTAAAGAAAAAATATACTATAAAAAATGGTTATGAGAAATTATTGATTCATGGTTTGCTTCATTTGTTAGGTTATGATCATATTGAAAATGAAGATTTTGTTGAAATGGATAGATTAGAAATCATGATTGCAAAAGACTTAAATAATTAATTAAAATTAATATTTATGAAAAACGCCTTTTTGTCACTCGACATTGGAACTAATAATACATATGCAATTTTGTTTAAATGTGAGCAAAAACCACAAGTGTTATTTTCAGTGAAGAAACCTTCAAGCGGAGTTAGGAAAGGCGCAATTCAAAATATTAACGAGGTTGTAAATAGTGTTAGCGATTTAATTGATGAAATAGAGCAAGCAACAGGTAAGCATATTACTCAATTAGCTGTTGGAGTATCGGGGGTTAATATACATATGAATAATACCCGTGGTATTGCTTTAATTTCAGGAAAAAATAATACTGTTGATAAAGAGACAATTGTTAGAGCTCAAAATTCTTCTAAGGCTTTGTTTTTACCACCAGGAAGGTCAACATTACATGCTATTCCTCAAAAATATATAATTGATGGGAACGAATTTGATGTAGAACCTTTGAATATGACGGGCATGCGTTTAGAAATAGAAAGCGCCATTATTGATACTGATTCGATGGCAATAAATCATATTTATCAAATAGGCGATAGTATTGGTATAAAAACTTCTAATATTTTCGCAGGGCCTTTATCAGGAGCTTTTTCAACTTTAACTAAAAGAGAAAAAGATTTAGGTGCTGTAGGTATTGATTTAGGTGCAAGCACTACAACTATGACTGTTTTTGAAGAAGGAAAATTGGTGTTTATGAAAGTTTTACCTATTGGCTGTGGTAAAATTAGCGATGATATTTGTTTGTGATTACAAATACCTCAAGAAGATGGTGAAAAAATTAAAATTGCAGTTGGTGATGCTTTTCCAGACAAGGTTGATTCTAAAGAAACAGTAAGCTTAGCAGATTTTTGCCCAAATGAAGATAAAAGTTTTAGGAAAAAAGATTTAGCAATAGTTGTTTCTTCAAGACTTGAGCAAATTTTTGACCTAGTTAATAAAGAGTTAAAACAAATTAATAAGTTTGCTAATTTACCAGGAGGTGCAGTATTGTATGGTGGCGGATCTATGACTAGAAATATTGTTGATTTAGCTAAGAATTGTTTAAAACTACCAGTTAGAATAGCTCAACCAGAATTTAATGGTTCGATAGAAGAAGATCCTGGATTTGCAGTCGCTTTAGGCAATATTCAGTTCTTTTTTGAAGACAAAAATGATGGCGAATTTTATAACAGTAGTAAGAAGGAGGGTATTTTAGGTAAGATTTTAAAATGATTTGAAATAAAAATTTAATAAATAAAATTAATGATTAATTATGTCAAATTCTAATGCGAATAACAAGGGTGAAAGTGATGTAATTCGCACATCAAATACAACAAGTGCTAAGCCGAAAGTAAAAATTAAAATTATTGGCATTGGTGGTGCTGGTGGTAATATTTTAACCCGTATGTATAAAAAGAAAGCTGATGGGGTTGATTTTGTGGCGGTAAATACCGATACACAAGGTTTGCATTTTACAAAAGCAGATGAAAAAATAAATATTGGTTTAAATATTACACGTGGTCTTGGGGCTGGTATGGATCCTGAGATTGGTAGAAAATCAGCGGAAGAAAGTTCTAAAGAAATAGCAGAAATGTTAGGAACGCCAGATTTAATTTTTATTACCTCTGGATTAGGTGGTGGCACTGGTAGTGGTGCAGCACCTATTATTTCTAAGATTGCTAAAGAAACAGGAGCTATTGTTGTTGCTGTTGTTACAAAACCTTTCTTTTTTGAAGGACCAAAGAGAATGGAAATTGCTGAAACAGCTTGAGAACAACTATATCAAAATGTAGATTCAATGATTACTATCAATAACGATCGTATATTTAATGTAATTGATAAAGATACACCAATTCTTGATGCTTTTAAACAAATTGATGAAATATTAAAACAAGGTGTTCAGGGTATTTCTGATTTAATTAATTTTCCTGGTTTGATTAATTTAGATTTTGCAAATTTAAAAACTATTTTAAAAAATTCAGGAGAATCAATTATTGGAATAGGAAAGGCAGTTGGGAAAGATAGAGCAGTTAAAGCTGCTAAGGCCGCAATAGAATCTCCATTGCTTGATTTGTCAATTAAAGGAGCTTCGAGAATTTTATTTAATATTAGTGGTCAAAGTGATTTATCTTTATCTGAAATAACTGAAGCAGCTAGAATTATTACTGATAGTGCAGCTAAAGATGCAAAAATTATTTTTGGTGCTTCATATGACAATGAATTAAAGAATGGTGAAATTAAAATTACTGTTATTGCTGGTGGATTTGGAAAAGAAAATGAAGGAGAAGAAAAATTAGTCTCAAATGAACAATTTATTTCATTTTATAAAAAAGAAAGTGATGATTTCTACAACAATAATCAAAAAATAGATGGTGAAGAAGTTGAAGAAGAAAAAGAAGAAGATGACGATGAAATGGAGATAAACAAAAATGATGAAGAAGAGATAAATAATGATATAGAAGAAGAAAAAGAAGAAGATGATATTGATATTCCTCCTTTTTTAAGAAAATTTAAGAAAATGAAGTAAGTTTGATTTTTTTGAGATAAAAAAGCTAAAAAATCAGTAAAAGTCAACCCTTTTTTGGGGTTGACTTTTTTTGTGGATTATATATAATATTACTACACGCTAATCTAAGGCGAGAAAGGTCAAAAATTTAAAAAATTTTAAGAAAGCATTATGAATAAAAAAGAAAAAAATAGCAAAAAGAAACCAACAAAAGTTGTTTCTAAAAAAGTTGAAACAAAAAAGAAGAAAGTTTCAAAAAAGAATACTAAAAATATTTTAACTAGTATTAAGCAAGTTAAAAACAGGGATGGTTTGATAAATAAATTTGATGCAAATCGAATTCATAATGCTATTTTTAAAGCTTTTACAACAACAGATGAAGGAAGTGAAGAAATGGTGACAAAAGTTTTAGAAAAAGTTTTGTTTATTTTAAACAAAAGATTTGGAAAGAGAGAAGAAATACCTACAATAGAAAATATACAGGATATTGTTGAAGAAAGTTTAATTTTATTGAATTGTGTTGAAACTGCAAAAAATTATATTTTGTATCGTGAACAAAGAAGAAGGATAAGAGAAAGTAAATTGGCAACAAACGAAGCGGTTGATATTGTTGATCAATATCTAAAAAAATTAGATTGAGAAGTAAAAGAAAATAGTAACACAACTTATTCTTTGCAAAGCATGAATGTCTATATATCAAGCTATGTTTCTAAAAAATATTGATTAAATAAAATATATCCACCAGAAATTAGAAAAGCTAGTCGGGATAATTTTTTTCATATACATGATTTAGGGACAATTGGTGCTTATTGTTGTGGTTGAGATTTATATGATTTATTGAAAATAGGATTTAAAGGGGTGCCAGACAAGATACAATCTAAACCAGCAAAACACTTTAGAACAGTGTTGGGCCAAGTAGTAAATTATTTTTTTACTTTGCAAGGCGAAGTTGCTGGAGCTCAAGCTTTTTCTAATTTTGATACTTACATTGCTCCATTCATTCGTTATGATCGTTTAAATGAATCTCAAATTAAACAAGCTTTACAGGAGTTTTTATTTAATTGTAATGTGCCAACAAGAGTGGGCTTCCAAACGCCTTTTACTAATATTACTTTAGATTTAAAATGTCCAGGGTTTTTGAAAGATATGCCAGTAGTAATTGGTGGGGAATTACAAAAAGAAACATACGGAGAATTCCAAATGGAAATGGATGTTTTTAATAGGATTTTATGCGAAGTATTTACTGAAGGAGATGCTTCGGGTAGAGTTTTTACTTTTCCAATACCAACATACAATATAACTAAAGATTTTGAGTGAAATAATCCTGCTTTTGATGGGATATGAAGGATGACAGCCAAGTATGGATTGCCATATTTCTCTAATTTTATTAATTCTGATATGTCGCCAGATGATGCTAGATCGATGTGTTGTCGGCTTCGTCTGGACAATCGTGAGTTGTACAAAAGAGGAGGAGGTTTGTTTGGGGCTAATCCTAAAACAGGAAGCATTGGTGTTGTTACTCTAAATTTGCCTAAAATAGCTTATTTATCAAAAACTAAAAAAGAATTATTTAAAACTTTAAGAAAATATATGGATTTAGCTAAAGCTTCTTTGGAAATTAAGAGAAAAACAGTTGAGGACTTAACAGAAAAAGGATTGTATCCTTATAGTAGATTTTATTTACAAGATGTAAAAAAATTGAGAGGATCTTATTGGGCTAATCATTTTTCAACTATTGGTTTAGTTGGTGGTCATGAAATGGCAATGAATTTTATAGGAGAAGGTATTGATACTAAGTCCGGTCAAAAGTTTATAAAAGAAGTGCTTGATTTTATGAGAGATGTTCTGGTTGAATATCAAAAAGATGGTAGTTTATATAATCTTGAAGCAACACCAGCAGAAGGAACTAGTTATCGTTTAGCTAGGATCGATAAAAAAGAATTTTCAGATATTGCTACATCTGGAACAGAAGATGTTCCGTATTACACCAACTCAACACAGATGCCAGTTGATTATTCAGACGATTTGTTTGAAGTATTAGATGTTCAGGATTCAATGCAAACAAAATATACAGGAGGAACTGTTTTGCATGGATTTATTGGCGAAGAAATTATGGATTACCATTCAATAAAATCTTTATTAAAGACTGTTTTTACTCAATACAAATTACCATATTTGACTGTTAGTCCAACTTTTAGTGTTTGTCCAGTTCATGGCTATATTGCTGGCGAGCATCATATATGTCCAAAATGCGTAGTTGAACAAAAATGCGAGGTTTATTCTAGGGTTGTTGGATATATTAGACCAGTAAATAATTGGCATGATGGTAAAAGACAAGAGTTTAAAGATAGAGTTACATTTAGTTATGCCAAAGGGATAGGAGGTGCAAAAAGATCCAAAGCGGGTAGTAAAAATAAAAAATAGATATGTTAATAGGGGGATTACAAAAATTAACATTAATTGATTATCCATCAAAAGTTGCAGCCATTATTTTTACAATCGGCTGCAACTTTAGATGTCGTTATTGTTACAACACAAGATTGGTTGATCCTAAATTATTTAGAGAAGAAGATGTAATTAGTGAAGAAGAAATATTATCTTTTCTTAAAAGTAGAGTTGGGAAATTAGATGCAGTGGTTATAACTGGGGGTGAACCAACTTTGCATAAAGATTTAGATGTTTTTATTTCTAAAATTAAAGATTTAGGCTTTTTAATAAAACTTGATAGTAATGGGACTAATCCAGAAGTTTTACAATCATTGGTTGATAGAAAATTAGTTGATTATATAGCTATGGATATTAAGAATGATTTTAATAATTATGAAACAATTGTTAATGTTAAAATTAATGTTTCTAAAATACAAGAAAGTATCAAAGTTATTATGAATTCGGGAATTGATTATGAGTTTAGAACGACAGCTGCTCCAGGAGTTACAAAAGAGGATATTCTTAATATAGCAGAATATATTAAAGGGGCGAAAAAATATTATTTACAGGTTTTTCAAGAGTTAGATGTAATTGACAACTCGTGCAAAAAAGAAGAAAGATTAAGCGAAGATGAATTAAAAGAGATTGCTACTGAGATAAAAAATAATTTTTCAGATTGTAATGTAAGATAAAATATTTATGAAATCTTTAATATATATGCGTTTATTTAGGTTTTTTGTTGGTTGTTTGGTGGGGTCATATGTTTTGTTGAATATTAATAACGCCTTTATTAAAGTTTTTGTTTTGTCTTTGTTGTGTATTTTGGTTTTGTATTATTGAAAATATATTCGTAATATATTTAACCCAATTGTTTGGTATATATTAATATTTATTATATCCTGCCTTTTGATTGTGTTTATTTCTTTTAACGAAAAGAATGTAAAAGAATGTAATTGAAATGGAAGTAGTTATGATATATTAATTATACGGGAAAGCATAAATAATGGTGATTTTAATTCTTCTCTAGGTAAAATTGCATCTAATGATTGTAAAGGTATGCTAGTGATGATTAGATCTAGTATTGATGATGTATATTCACTAGGAGACAAGATACAAGTTAAAAGTGGTTTGGAGAAAAATAATGGTAGGAGTAATTACTTTGACTCAATATTTTTTGGAAGAGTTAAATATCAATTAAATTTTATTGATGTTGAATTTCTTGAAAAAACTGAGGTTAATTGATTTGTAAAGTTTATAGCTTGATTGAGAAATAAAATAGATAATAATATTTTAAATATTATTGGTCCAAAGCATCATGATTTAGTTTCAATGTGAATTTTAGGAAAAACAAAAGTTAATAATAATGAATTAAGTGGTTTGTTTCGCGGTTTAGGGATTAGTCATATATTAGTTATTTCGGGAACACATTTAGCAATTTTGTTTAATATTGTTAGCTATGTGCTTATATTGTTTGTTGGTAACTACTGATTAAATGTTTTATTGTTGATTGCTTTTTTGTTTATATTTTTGTTTTTGACTGGTGTTTCCAGCTCGATTTTAAGAGCGACTTTATTTTGATTTTTTGTTATGATAGGTAGAGCTTTTGGTAGAATAATAAATTATACCAATGTATTAATGATAGTTTTGTTAATATTTTTTATGTTAAATCCTAAAATTATATTGTTGGATGTTGGTTTTCATCTCAGTTTTTTGTCAATTTTAGCGTTAATATATGTTTTACCAATTGTTAATAAATTTATTAAATTTAAAAACGAAAAGCTTGATTTTTTTATTAAAGTATTTAATGCTACATTGTCTATTACAATTGTCCTTGTTCCTTATTTGATGTTTTATTTTTCTGAGTTTAATGCTTTGAGCTTGATATTTAATGTGCTTTTAATTCCTTTTTCTGGTATTATATTAAGTATAGTTTTTGTTTCGGTTGTAATTAGTTTTGGTTGAATGTTTTTAGCTAAAATATTAGGGTTTATTTGTTTTTTGATGATTAATGTTTTTATGCTATGTCTGAATTTGTTAAATAATGTTAGTATTAATATACAGGGATTGTTTTTTAATTCGATGTTTTTTGTGATAGGGTATTATTGATTATTAGCAATATTAATAATTGATTTTTATATTCATAATAAAGGATTAACTTTAACATTGTAATGAAGGAAATTTTTAAAAATAAATATTTTATTTTAGTGTTGTTTTTAGCTAATATTTATGTTTGGCATTTAGTTTTTAATTTTTGTTGATTAGATCCAAGTGTTAGATTTTTAAATGTATATGAAGGGGACAGCGCTTTGGTTATTAATAAATCAGGCAATATTTTAATTGATGCTGGCAGAAAAAATTATGTGTTAAATCCATTGGACAATTCTTTGCCTTTTTTTGAAAGAATTATTGATGTAGTGATGATAACTCATGCTGATAGCGATCATTTTGAAGGATTAAAATATATATTAGATAATTATATAGTTAGAGTTGTGGTTTTAAATGATTTTTGGAATAATACAAAGAGTTACCAAACTTTATTAAGCAAGTTAATTGATAAAAAAATTACAATTGTTTTAGGTGTTTCAGGGGTTAAGATTAATGCGGGTGATTTTTTTGGTCAGATTATATATCCGGAATTAAAAGACATTTTTGATAATAAAACTAATGAGAAATCTCAAGTTATGATAGTTGATTTTTTGAAGCAGAAAATATTGTTTACAGGAGATATTACAGATAAGATATTTAAAGATATTATTAATAACAATAATATGGGAAGTATTGATATATTAAAATCTCCCCATCATGGCGGTAAGAAGACTATTAGTGCAGATATTTTATCTCAGCTTAGTGTCAAAGAGGCGATTATTTCTGTAGGGGATAATAGTTATGGACATCCGAGTTTTGAGACATTAAATCTATATGATGATTTTAATGTAAAAGTGAGGAGAACAGATCTGGAAGGAAATATTGTTGTCGAATAAAGATATAATATACTTGTAAATTATTGTAATTTTTGTTAAAATATATTTATAAAATTAATTAATTATTATGAATTTAAAGGATATAGATGGTTTAAAATTAAGGCTAGAAAGTGAATTAAACCAAATAAATAATAGTGGAGATTTAGAAAATTTCAGATTGAAATATTTAGCAAGAAAAGGTGAAATTAGAGATTTATTTAATGATCTAAAGGCTTTAGGAGTGGAAGAAAAAAGAGTTTTTGGTCCAAGATTAAATGTGTTGAAGCAAGATATAGAAAGCTTGTTTTTCCAGAAAAAGACTAAATTTGATCAAAAAGGAGGTGGCGATTTTTTTGATTATACTCAACCTGGAAATAAAAAAGAGGTTGGTTCATTGCATCCAACTACTCTTATTTTAAGACATATGTTAAAAGTCTTTAAAGCTTTTGGTTTTGATATTATAGAAGCTAATGAAATAGAGAGTGAGTATTATAATTTTGATAGTTTAAATATTGAAAAAGACCATCCTGCTCGCGATATGTGAGATACCTTTTGATTTGATAAAAAATATTCTTTACCGTTAGGAAGTGAAATACAAAAAAGTAAAACTGAGAATTTGTTATTACGTACACATACTAGTCCAGTGCAAATGAGATATATGGAAAAGAATAATCCTCCTTTTAGAATTGTAGTTCCAGGTAAAGTTTTTCGTTATGAAGCAACCGATGCAAGGCACGAATTTCAATTACATCAATTAGAGGGATTAATGGTCGGTGATAATATTAGTTTATGTAATTTTAAATCAATTATTACAGATATGATCAGAGAAATAGTGGGAGATAAGAATTTAAAGGTAAGATTAAGACCGAGTTACTTTCCTTTTGTATCTCCTGGATTAGAAGTTGATGTGGAATGTTTTAAATGTCATGGTAAAAGTAAGGATGGAAAATGTTCTTTGTGCTCTGGTAGTGGGTTTATAGAAATGATGGGTGCTGGTATGGTTCATCCTAACTTATATAAGTTTGCCAAATGAAAGAAATATAATTACCAGGGGTTTGCTTTTGGGTTAGGAGTTGAGAGGTTTGCGATGCTTAAGTATCAAATACCAGATGTGAGATTATTTAACTCGGGAGATTTAAGATTTACTAAACAATTCTAATAATTTATTAAAATACCGGTATGTTATATTCATATAATTTATTACAAAGCTATATTAAGCAAAAATTACCAAGCGCAAAATGTATAGGCGAGATGTTAAATCGTTGTTTAGGCGATACTAGTTTTAATAAAGTAAAAGCTGATTATGTTTTTGATGTAGAATTATCTCCAAATAGAATAGGCGCTTTGTCTGGGCACAGACATATGGCTTTAGAATTGTGTGCAATGTTTGATTTAGATTTTAAAGCAGCCAATGATTATAAGTTGAAAAAGCCAAAGAAATTAATTCCAATGAGTGTGAAAAATCAAGCCAAAAAAACTTGTGAATGTTATTTTGGAATTGTACTAGATGATGTTAAAATTAAAGAGTCACCGAAATTTATTAAAGATGCTTTAGAAAATTGTGGAATGAAGTCAATCAACAATGTGGTTGATATAACCAATTATGTTATGTTGGATTTAGGACAGCCAATGCATGCTTTTGATTATACCAAGATTAAAGGGAGTAAGATTGTTGTTAGAAATGCTAGAAAAGATGAAAAAATTACAGTTTTAACAGGTGATCAATATTTATTAGACGAAGATGTTATGGTTATCGCTAATGAAGAAGACGCAATGGCAATAGCAGGTATTAAAGGAGGTATTAATGCTGAGATAAATAGTTCAACCAAAACCATAGTTTTAGAAAGTGCTAATTTTAAAAATACAAATATTTATAGAACATCTAAAAAATTGAAGTTAACAACCGATGCTTCGGTTAGATTTAGCCATTCTATTTCGTCTCATATTACAAAACAAGCATTGAAAAGAGCAGTAGAGTTATTAGAAAAATATGCTGATGCAAAAATTGCAAGTAAAGAATTGATAGCTAATGAATTAGCAGAGAAAAACAATGTTATTCCGTTTAATCTAGAAAGAGTTAACCAATTGATTGGACAAGAAATACCTTTGAAAGATATACAAAGAATATTAATTAAGTTAGGGTATAAAATTAAAAAAATATCTTCTAATTTATGGAATTTAACAGCGCCATTATATCGTTTAAATGTTTTAATTTTTGAAGATGTAGTAGATGATATTGTTAGAATTTATGGTTTAGATAACTTGAAGTTAATACCACCAAAAGTAGAATTATCAGCGGTTAAAAACAATGAGTTTTTTGATTTTAAAGAAACAGTTAAAAATATTGCTGTTAGTCTTGGTTTGAACGAAGTTTACAATTACCGCTTTATCAATGATGATGATTTAAATATTTTACCAGATTGGTTTAATGAAAAAGTTTTTGGGCCAAAAAACTGTCTTAGTTTGAATTATAAATATATGAATCCGTTATTATTCGTTCCTTTGATTAAAAACGTTGCTACTAATTTATCAAATTTTGATAGTGAAAAAATATTTCAATTAGATAAAACTTATTTAAGTGAAGAAAATGTTGTTAAAGAAAATACTTTTTTTGGTTTTACCTTGTATAATGTGGGTAAAAAAATAAAAGAAAAAGAAATGTTGTTAGAAGGCAAAGGTGTTATTGAAACAATGTTAGAAAAATTATCAGTTAGTAATTCTCAATATTATTTTTCTGATAAAGCGGATGGATATTATGGTTGCTTAAATGTTTTGTTTAAAACTTTGATTTTCTTACATAATAATACAGGGGAAACAGTTGGATATTTAGGAATAGTTAATGATAAAATTAAAGTAGAATACAAAATTAAAAATGATCAGAAAAATCCACTGGTCATTGTTGGGGAATTAGATATGACCAAATTGTATAAAATGGTTGATTATGCTATGGATTTTAAACCAATACCTAAATATCCAACAAGTATAAAAGATATATCTGTTTTAGTTGAAAGTAATGTTTTAATTCAAGATGTTATTTTAAGTATTTTGAATCTTAAGATAAACGATTTAAAAGATGTTGATTTATTTGATGTTTACGATATTCAAGACGATGGTAAAAAAAGCCTATCTTTTCATTTAATTTTTCGTAATGAAAATAAAACATTAGAGCTCGAAGATATAGAAGGGTATTTAAAGTTAATTAATGAAAGCTTAACAAAATCAGGATATATTATTCGCTAAATTTAATACTATGCAAATACAAATTAATAAAAAAACTACAAAGGAAGAAAAAAAGCCAATTAAAGTTAAGAAAGAGGGAAAAGTGGTTAAGGACAAAAAAGAATATTCAGCTAAAGATATTTATGTTTTAGAGGGGTTGGAGCCAGTAAGAAGAAGACCGGGTATGTATATTGGTTCAACTGGCGTTTCAGGACTTCATCATTTAATATGAGAAGTTTTTGATAATTCTATTGATGAAGCTTTAGGTGGATTTTGTGACAATATTCAGATTGAATTATTGGGAAACAATAGAGTTAGTGTTTTAGATAATGGGCGTGGTATTCCAGTTGATTACCATAATCAATCTAAAAAATCTGCTTTAGAAACTGTTTTAACAACATTACATGCTGGTGGTAAGTTTGGCGGAGAGTCATATAAAATTTCTGGAGGGTTACATGGTGTTGGTGTCTCAGTTGTTAATGCTTTATCTGTTTATTTAAAAGCTGAAGTTTATAGAGATGGCTATATTTATACCCAAGAATATAGTAAAGGAAAACCAACAAGTAAGTTGGGTAAAGCAAAAAATACAACTAAAATTAAACATGGTACAAGGATTACATTTGAGCCAGATTCAACAATTATGCAAGAAACCAATTTTAATTGAAAAACCATTCTTGATCATATTCGTGAACAAGCTTATTTGGTTAAGAAAATTAAAATTGATTTATCAGATAAAAGAAACAAAGAGGATATTAAAAATTATACTTTTTACTTTGAAAATGGAATTATTGCATTTTTGAATTATTTAATTAAAGACCATGAAACAAAAAATATACATAAAAATTTGTTTTATGTTAATGATAATTACGAGGGGATTGATGTTGAGATTGCTTTATCATATGTTGATGAAATTGAAACTTCGGAATTGGCTTTTGCGAATAATATCCATACACCAGAAGGCGGCATGCATTTAACTGGCTTTAGGACAGCTTTAACTAGAGTTTTAAATACTTATTTAAAGAAAAATTATGCTAAAGAAAAATTATCTTTAACTGGAGATGATGTAAGAGAAGGGTTGATGACAATTATATCAGTTAAAATTCGTGAGCCTCAATTTGAAGGTCAAACAAAAGCAAAATTAGGTAATCCAGAAGCTAGAGTAGCAGTGGATCAAGTTATGTCAAAGGCATTTCTTGATTTTCTAGAAAAAAATCCAGATGATGTTAAAAGAATTTTGGAAAAATG
>CAZDQI010000006.1:0-3766 GCA_964507765.1 uncultured Candidatus Saccharibacteria bacterium | reverse complement strand
GAAGAAATTAAATCAATTATATTGGCGTTAGGAACATCAATATCAGAAGATTTTAATTTAGATAAACTTAGATATCATAAGGTTATATTAATGACTGACGCAGATGTTGATGGTTCTCATATTAGGACTTTATTACTTACTTTGTTTTATCGATATTTCTTTCCTTTAGTTGAAAAAGGATATTTGTATGCAGCTCAACCACCATTGTATAGGGTACAGAAAGGCAAAGCATTTCGTTATGCATATACAGAAGATGAGAAAGAAAAGGCTATAGATGAAATTTTGAAATTAAAAGAAGATAAGGAAAGTAAAAAAGAGAAAGAAGAAGTTGAAGAAGAGGGTCTTGAAGAGGTTCAAAAATACAAAGGTATTACTATACAAAGATATAAAGGTTTGGGTGAAATGAATCCAGAACAATTATGAGAAACAACTATGGATCCTGAAACAAGAATTTTAAAACAAATTACAATTGAAGATGCGAAAGAAGCGGATAGATTGTTTGATATTTTAATGGGAGAAGAAAGGATGCCAAGAAAGAAATTTATTCAAGCTTATGCTAAGAAAGTAAAGAATTTAGATGTATAATTGATAAATGAAGAATGACCCCTGTCTCTTCGACGAGGGGTCATTTTTATTGCCATCTATAGATGGCGTCAATCTCATTTTTTAAATGTATAGGGATTTTTATCCCCATATCTATCAAATTTTGATAGGCTTTTTTTACTATTTTTTCGTCAATTTGTATTTTCTTTTTTGGACTTGAGTGCAAGATAATTTGGGTTTTTGTCAGTTTGTATTTGGTGGTGGTAGTTGGTTCTTTGCTAATGGCGTGGTGGACGAAATTAATAAACTCAATCGGCGTTAGGAGTAAGGAATTGTTTATATTTATATGCAGGGTTGGCGTTTTAACAATTACAATTTTTAATTTTTCTATAGGAATAGATTGTTTCGTTTTTGGTTTTTTTGTTTCTGTTTTTGGTTTGGAAATAAACTGTGTCACTATCCCTTTTTTTAAATTTTTTAGTTTTGTGACGTTGCGTTCTTTGATAGGTGTTCCGTTAAGCGATTTAGTACAAATCCATATATCAATATCGCTTGGTTTGATTTTTTCCTGATGGATTTGACTGTTTTTGTTGATAAATAAAATACTATCTCTTATGATGATTTTTTGACTTATCTGAATAACCATTTTGTCTCCTTTCTTTTTTTGTTTAAGAGCTAGTTTAATATACTGATATATTACTACATATATCTAATTATGTCAATTTTTAAATATAGTATTTGTTTTGTTGTTTTTTGGTGTTTTTTATGTTATTATTTATATAAATAAGTAATTTTTATTAATATGATAGACAGTAGTGAAGTAGATCATTTGCTTGAATTGGCAAGATTAGAAATATCAGATGAAGAAAAAGCTAATTTGCAAAATGATTTAAAGAATATATTAAAATATGTTGAAAAATTATCCGAAGTTGATACTGATAATGTTGAACCTATGACAGGGGGAACTTTTAATGTAAATGAATACAGAAAAGATGATTTTGAAAACAGAGAATTTGATAATAATTTGGTTGTAGATGCAGCGCCTAAAAAAGAAGGTGATCTTTTTGAGGTTCCAAAAGTTTTTGAATAAAATTAAAATATATTAATTTATGAAACAAGAAATATATAATAAAATCAAAGAAGGAGAATTGAAATATAGTGAATATATTTCAAATATTTTAAATAATATTAATAAAGATATTAATGCTTTTATTTCATTGAATAAAAATATCAATACAGAAGAAATAGAGAATAATATTAAAGAAGGTAAAGAAAGAAAGCTCGAAGGTTTAACGTTTGGAATCAAAGACAATATATTAGTTAAAGGGATTAACGCTACAGCTGGGTCTAAAATGCTGAAAGATTATGTTGGTGTTTATGATGCAACAGTTGTTAAAAAAATTAGAGAAGCAGGAGGTGTAATTGTTGGTAAAACTAATATGGATGAGTTTGCTATGGGTTCATCAAATGAAACTTCATATTTTGGTGTAGTTAAAAATCCACATGATTTAAATAAAGTCCCAGGAGGGTCATCAGGTGGATCAGCTGCAAGTGTGGCTGGGTTAATGGTAGATGTTGCGTTAGGTTCAGATACAGCTGGATCAATAAGACAACCAGCCAGTTTTTGTGGTGTGGTTGGATTCAAGCCAACATATGGCGCAGTATCAAGATTTGGATTAATATCAATGTGTTCATCTTTGGATGTTATTGGTCCGATTGCTAATAGTGTATCTGATTGTGAAAAAGTCTTTAATGTTATTGCGGGTAAGGATGATTATGATGCTACAAGTCTTGATGTGTTAGAAGAAGATAAAGAGTGAAATATTGATGATGTTAAAAAATTAGTTGTAGGTGTTCCCAAAGAGTATTTTGTAGATGGTGTAGACGAAGAGGTAAAAGAAAAGGTTCATAATTTTATTGAGAAATTAAAAGATATGGGGGTTAAGGTTAAAGAGATTAGCTTGCCTTATAGTGAATATGCTATTGCTTGTTACTATATTATTATGCCAGCAGAAGTAAGTTCTAATTTAGCGAGATATGATAATGTTCGTTATGGTAGCAAGATAGATTCTTTGAAAGAGTTAGATATTAAAAGCTTAAGAGATCTATATTTTAAAACTCGAGGTGATGGATTTGGTACAGAAGTTAAAAGAAGAGTTTTGTTAGGAACATATGTTTTGTCTAAAGGTTTTTATGATCAATATTATACTAAAGCTCAAAAAGTTAGGAGGTTAATTAAAAATGATTTTGATAAAGCTTTTAGTGAGGTTGATATAATTTTAACTCCTACTTGTCCGGATAAAGCTTTTAATTTTGGAGAAAAGAATAAAGATCCAATTGCTATGTATTTATCCGATGTGTTTACAGTGCCAATGAATTTGGCTGGTATACCGGCTATTAATTTACCGCTTGCAAAAAGTAAAGATGGTTTACCAATAGGGTTGCAATTAGTTATGCAAGAAAAGCTAGATAAGAGATTGTTGAAGATATCAAAGGTTGTTGAAAATTTAATAAACTATAAATAGTATTATGGGATTTTATGATTTATTAACTTTTGGTGATTTACAAGAAGCAGTACGTATAGCTGCTCCATTGTTTTTGAGAGATACTTTTTCTAATTTTTTGTTTTGATTAAGATTGTTTGGAATTTTAGTATCCTTGATTTTGTTTGTTTTAATTTTATTTGTGAAGATAAAATCTAAAAAAATTAAAGTCAAAAAAAATATTAATGTTGGATTGAGTGGAATTGAAAAACAATCTTTATTGTATGATGTAAAAGTTAAAGCTATGATGAAAAAAGTTGAAGAATATATTTCATTTGAAAATATTTTGTATTGAAAATTAGCTTTGGCTGAAATTGATAGTTATTTTAATAATGTGATTGCTGAAATTGGATTTAAAGGAGGTGATATGATTGATAGGTTAAATAATATTCCAGAAGAGTATTTATCTAATTTAGAAGATATTAAAAATACACACAATACAATATCTGAAATTTTAGATGATAATAACTATTTATTAACTAAAGAAGAAACAGAGAAATTAATTAATACATATATACAGGGTATAGAAGAGCTTAAAAAGCTGTAGTATTTGGGGTATTGACAAATACATATATTTATGCTATAATTAGATTATATAAAACCAAAGAGATTTGGTTTTTTAACGCTCTTTAACAATTTTTCTAATCTAATTAAATTAAAATTTAATTAGTCAATATATA
>CAZDQI010000005.1:0-23601 GCA_964507765.1 uncultured Candidatus Saccharibacteria bacterium | reverse complement strand
GTCTTTCAATATAAAAGAATTTGAAGAAATCATGAATACAGATGTAAATATCATTAACAAAACACTTTCCACATTGATTTTTCAGAAAATTATTTTTATTAAAAAGAAAGGAGGTGGTTAAAATGTTAAAAGAAGACGTTGGCATATTGGGAATTTTTTGTTTTTCAAACAATGGAACAATCTCAAATTGTGACGACTATGACGATGGATGTGATAATCTTTCAAACGAAGATGAAAGTTTCATAGAGGACGACCGCTGTGATTCTAGCGACATCGCGTGTGATGATTGTTACGACAATGATCCAGAAGAAGAAGACGAATAATTCTGGTAAAAGAGGACTGTGTAAGCGGTCCTCTTTTTTAATATATCTCAAATAGCACTTTTTATAGATTGTTTTAAAATAATTTTTTTGATAAAATACAATTAATTAGAAAAATAATCTCATAGTATATTAATATGAAAAAAGTAATTGTTAATGATTTAATGCAAAAAAACTATATTTACTTTATCACAGAACCAATTGGAAAAAATTTTGATAAAGAATTTAAGCCAGAGTTAACACCAAAAGAAATGTTAAATTTAGGTGTTTTTGGTGGTAAATATATGACTGATTGCAAAAAAGAATTTCCAAAAAGTTGATTTGAAAAAGCTAAATTATGTCATGAATTTCATAATCCAGATTTAAACTATTTTAAAGTTAATGCTTCTCAATCTTTATCTGTTTGAAGAAGCAAAGGTTGAATATATCCAGAAGATCCTCGTGGTTGATTTCAATGGTATTGTCGTTACTATATGGGTAGAAGAATACCTTACGAAGATCAAAGACAAATAAAAAGATGAAAAGCAATGAAAAGACACATTGCTCAATTAAAAAAAAGATGCCCTAAAAAACAAATTAAATGTTTACCCAAACAAAGACAAGCATTACTCCATTGGGCTTATGATAGTAGAAAAATTTAAAAAAATATTATGGATATTATAAAAAAAGTAAAACAAAAATATTTTGAAGCGATTGTTGATAATCGCAAACAATTTGAAATTAGATTAGGTGATTTTGATTGTAAAGAAGGAGATGTTGTTATTCTCCAAGAACAAGACGATAAGACGAATGAATTAACTGGACGAACAATGAGTTGTGAGGTAGTATATAAAATTAATACCAAAGAAGCAGAAAAATTTTATTCAAAAGAAGATATTGATAAACACGGGTTAATCATATTAGGTATTCGCCATCATTATGATTTTAAAGATAAATAAAATAAGTATAATATATATTTCTTATTGACTTGATTATTAAAGTTTGTTAAAATATTGATATATTTAAAGATATATAATGGTTTTTAAAACAAAATTCAAAAAAATAGTTACAACTTCTGTTGTTATAACTCTAATATTACTTATGAGTAATATTAGTGCTTTTGCTTTTAATATTAATGATAAGATAAATATATATAATACAAGCGACATTGAGAGCCGTAATCAAATTGATGTAGTTAATATCAAAAATACCAATTATATTAATTTCCATGTTGATAAGCATTGATGAGAACAATTATCACCAGCCAATAAGGCGAAAGTAGATAATTTTATTAATTTACTTTCCTCTGAATTTGAGTACAATATCTATATTAAAGTTTTAAGAATTTTCCCTAATTTAAGAGAATGGTTAAATTTTGAAGATAGAATTGATTTAGTTTTTACACCAATGGCTAATGGGGTACAAGGCTATGTTCGTTGAGATGATTTTAATACCAAAGAACAAAGCAAAACATCTAATGTAGGTAATGTTATTTACATGAATTCTCTAAATGTTGTAAACCCAAGCCTTTCTAACAATGTTTTGTTTTCATTCTTTTCTCATGAATTAATGCATTTAATTACTTATCATGAAAAGAATTTAAAATATAATCTAGAAGAAGAAACTTGATTAGAAGAATTACGTAGTGAGTACTTAGCTAATTATTTAGGCTATAACAAAACCAAAGATTCATATTTAAATTTTAGACTTCAAAACGGTGTTAGTTTAACTAATATTAATTTAGTGGATTGAGATAATACCAGTAATTCATATTCATTAATTAATTTATTTAGTATTTATTTAGCTAATCGTTTTTCTGATTTGATTATATTCGATACCTTAAAATCAAATTATATTGGTATTAGTTCTATTAATCATTTTTTAAGCCAAAATGGTTATTCTGATAATTTTAAAGATATTTATCAGGATTGGGTTATTGCTAATATCATTAATGATTGTAATGTTAATGAAAACTATTGCTATAAAAATATTGCTATTAATATAAACATTCCTGGTACTAGCTTTTATTTACCACTTCAAAACAATAGTGTTTTATCTATTAGTGATTCATTGAGTAATTACCAAACTAAATATCAAAAAATTGTTGGTGGAAGTGATAATTTAGAAATCATTATTGAAAATTCAAATAATAATATTTTTAAAAAATTACCATATATTTTAATTGATAAAGAAGGGAATAAAACACTAAACTTTTTTGATTTTAAAGATCAATTAGTTCAAAAAGCATATATATCTAATTATTCTCAAAAATATGTTAATATTATTATTATTCCTATGTTTGCTAGTAATAATGATACAAAAACACAATTATTTAAATGGCATATAAATAGCACTCAAAGATCAGGTGATGTTCCAACTAAACCAGTTGTTAGAACTACCGCTACATCTAAAGAAGAATCAACTACTACTACAACTCAACCTGAAAATACTAATACAACACCTATTATTATTAATATTATTTCCCCTGAAAAGATAAAACCAGTATATAATACCATTGTATTAAGTATAAAGAATTTCTTTTTAAGAATATGAAATTGGGTTTTTTAAAAATTGTCAACCATAATTGACAATTTTTTCTTTATTAGCTATAATTTAATTAACAAATTAAATAATAATTTAAATGTAATTCTATGAAAAAATTATCTTTTTTGATTGCATCTATAGTCGTATTGCTTACAGTTGGGATTTTTACATCTCAAGCAGTTTCCTATAATGCTGGAAATTTTACTAATTTAAATTTTGACTTTGGTCGTTATGTTGAAGATGATGTCTATAAATACAAATGTAACAAAACTAATTATACCTGTAGTAAGGTTAAAGTTAGCTCTTTAAGTGCTGGTACATCTTCTGATCTATATGACACTGAAAGTGAATGTAAGTCTAAATGTAAAGCAATTGCAGTTGATAAATCTTATACAGAATATACCGGTGGGATAAGTACTGATTGATGAACATCAGATGATGATGAAGACGACTACACTAAAGAAGATAGTTGATCTTATACAGAGAAAACTAATGATGGTTTATCTGGTTGAGATTTTACCTTCGGAGGAAATGATAAAGAAGACAAAGGGAATAAAACAAATCTTAATGAATTTTCAGATCCTTCTAATAGTTTAGGTTTTGATTTGTTTAGTTGAGGTGATGATGTCAAAAAAGATGGAATAACATCATTAAAGACTGATGTTGTAACTAACCCATTTACTAGTGGTTTTGATTTTACAGCAGGAGATGATGTTGATTCAAGCGGTACAAAACAAACAACAAATATATTTACCAATATTTTAGAAAGTTTAGGCTTTAAAGAAAAAGAAATAGGATTTGACAGTACAGTTATTGATGACAAAGATTTGCCAGAAACAGATGAAGAAGAAGATGATAACAATGAAGGAGATATTACTTTTTCAGCCAATCCATCTAAAACATATACTAAAGGAGAATCAATAAAGATAACAATAAAAAATAAGCCTAAAGTTCCTAAAAATCATGAATTTTACTTTTGATATGACTTAAAAGTTGATTGAAAGGACACTATTGATGATGATTCCGATGATTTATTAAAAGAAGCTAATGCTATTAATACTGATTCATTTGAAATTCCAACCAAAGACTACTATAAAATAGAGATAACATTAAAAGCATCTACTAAAGGACCTTATCCTAAGTATGAATACAAAGAATATACATCAGAGACGGTTGTATTAACCTTAGACAAGCAAGAGAATAAAGACATTGATGGAATTACTAATGATTGTTATTTAGAAATAACTAAGCTAAACCCAAATACAAATAGACTAACATCTGAAAATGCAAAAGATGTTGAAGTGACATTTAGATTAAAGTGTACGAAAGATAAAATTGATGTAAAGCCATTAAGTGTTAGTGCATATATTGATGTTCCTGGATTATATACCATAGACAAAGATATATTTCAATGTGATACACAAAAATTTGATGGTAAAAGTATTTATAAAGAAGGAACAGAATATACAGTAACATGTCCTGAAGAAGTAGTTGCCGCTGCATTAGAAAAACAAGGTGATAATGATACCAGAACTCGTTATTTAATGGTTGATATGTATTATAAAACCAACAAAAAAACAGGTCATAACTATGGAGAGGAATATACAGCTCGTTTCACTTCAACTCGTAATAAAGTTATAGGAACTGCAACGGGAGATGGTGGTGGAAATCAAAATGATAGAAATATGGAAATAGAAGCAACTGTTAATCCTGGTGACAATAGAACATTTAAAAACTGTGACGGTGGGAAAGTTACTATTAAATGATCTTCAAATGGATATGATGAATGCGAGATTAGCTCTGAAAAATTATTATACATACAAGGAGAAGGTAAAGAAGGGTCAAAAGAATTCTCTATTTATAAAAATGCATCAGAAGAACCAGCGCATTATACCATCAAACTAGAATGTAGTTATAGTGAGGGTGAAAAAACAAAAACAGATGAAAAATCTGTTCAAATAAATGTTCCTAAATGTGAAGGAAGTGAACCACCTCAAGATGGAGAAGAAACAATAAAAGAAAAATGTGATAAAAATAAATGTAGTACTACATATGGCTTAGGAAAACAAATAATTCTTAGACAAGTTAACGATAAAATTGTTAATGCTAGCAAACTTAAATTTAATGTTAAAATTGGAGAAGACACATGTGATTTAGATGTTTTTCAAAAAACTTTTGCCAGAATACTTGTTGATGGTAAAATAATACAAGATATTACTATTCCAAACACTAAAGAAAGAGAATTTACTTTTGGAAATATTTGAGAACAATTATCTGAAACAACAAGAAATAATATTTCAGATACATTAATTAAATATAATTACGATGGTGCTGCTGTTAATTTCACTTTAGAATCTTGAGGAACTTTTGATGACACTAAGGGTAAGGCTTGAAACTGTAATTGGAATAGAGAAGCTCAAAAGGTTGTCTTTGTTTTAGACAAAACAAATGATAATACAGGTACTAAACCAAAAACGACAGACACAACAAGTGAAACTAATGGTACTGAATCAAAAACAGACACTAGTCAAGAAATATTTAAATTACGAGCCAGTAAAATAAATCTCGAGGTTGGCGAAAAATATAAATATGATTTAGAGGGAAATTTACCTAAAGATGCTAAAGATGTTAAGTGTGATTTTATTAGTAAAGTAGAAGGTGCGGAATATATCTTAAAAGACCTTAATCAAACCAGTTTTGAATCGCTTAAAAAAATCATTGAAAGAGACGGATGAACATGAGAATTCCCTGGAAAGGCATCAAATCAAGTTCGTTGTCAAGATAAAGATGGAAACAAATACTATAGCAATTGAATAGAATTTAACATAACAAAGAAAGAAGAGAATAATGCACAAAAAAATATTACAAACTCAGCAATAATAAATTTTAAATGTATAGGTTGTGAACAATGTGACAAACTTATTGCTATGCCAACATTCTCAGTCAATCGTGATCCTGGTCCCACTAAAGACAATAAAAATAGAGAAAATAATATAACAGAATATACTTATAATAAAAATGATAATTACTATTCTATTGTAATACCAGTAGACAAGGTTCGTAGATGAACTTTAAAATTTCCAAATTGTGCCCCCGAACGCGGAAATATATTTTTCATTCAAAATGATGACAATAAATGGTGGTCTGGAAGGGATAATCCATCATGGATAGCTAGTAAATTAATTGATATAAAAAGTGGTGATAATATTGATTTAGGCACAGTTGAAATAGAAATAAAAAAATAAAACCATGAAAAAATACAAAATAAAACATAAAAGGGATCTTTGTATTGGCTGTGGGCGTTGTCAAATGGTATGTAGTGATAATTGAGAAATTGATGAAGATGACTATAAAGCAAAACCCAAAAAAGAAATTATTGATGAAACTGAATACGAAACAAACAAGCAAGCAGCTGATGAATGCCCTGTTCAATGTATAGAAATAGAAGAAGAAAAATAATACAAATTAAAAGCTAGGGGTTATCCCCTAGTTTTTAATTTTTGACTTTTACTTGTTTATTTGATATATTTAAATTATTAACAAAGAATAAAAATACATTATGCTAAATATTTTATTAGATAAAAAATATCAAAAGATATTAGGAATTGGTATTTTAATATTATTAATATCAATTTTTACAAAAGGGTTTACTCAATTTAATTTTATGTCAAGCAATGCTATTGCTAAAAAAGGAGTTGAGTTTATAACCGAACAAATATCAAAACAAAATCCTAAT
Organism: uncultured Candidatus Saccharibacteria bacterium; assembly: GCA_964507765.1. Lineage (GTDB taxonomy): Bacteria > Patescibacteriota > Minisyncoccia > UBA6257 > JAKLIH01 > JAKLIH01. The sequence continues at coordinate 17,022 of CAZDQI010000005.1, read as the reverse complement.
TCAGTAATTGAATTAAAAACCGTTGAAAAATATCACGGCTTGGTTAAAGCCACAATTAATGTCGATGGTGAAGATATTGAATTATTTATCACTCAAGATGGTAAAATTGGTTTTATTCAACCAATTATTATGGATAAAGAATTAGCTATGAAAAAATATCCTAAATCTGATGATGTTGATGTAAAACTATTCACTATGTCTTATTGTCCTTTCGGCAATGATGCTGAAAATGCAATAATACCAGTTGAAGTTCTTTTACGCAATGATGTTGAAATTGAACCTCATTATGTAATTTATTCTAATTATCCATCAGAAGAATTACAAAAAGATTATTGCTGAGATCCACAAGGTAAATATTGCTCCATGCATGGATTATCAGAATTAAGACAAAATGTCAGAGAATTATGTATTTACAAATACAATAAAGATAGTTTTTGGAAATACATTGAAATTGTTAATACAGAATGTACCAATGATAATATTGAAGAATGTTGAACAAAACCAGCTAATGATTTAGAAATTGATACAACCAAGATTATAACATGTTTAAAAGAAGAAGGTTTGAAATTATTAGCTGAAGAAAAAGCTTTAAATGAACAATATAATGTTCAAGGATCACCAATGCTTTTAATTAACGAAGAAGAATACGAAGGAGAAAGAACACCAGAAGCATATAAATCAGCTATTTGTAGTGCGTTCAATAAAGAGCCAAAATCTTGTTCTCAAGAATTAACTGCTGATGTTTCTAATGTAGGTAGTGGAAGTTGTGAATAAGACAATATATTAAAACACCCTTTTAGTAGGGTGTTTTTAAATTGACTTCTTTTTCTTTTTTAGTTATACTGTCTATATAATAATTTAAAATTAAGTATTATGAAAAAAATTCATTTTATTATTTTATCTATTTTTATTCTTGTTTTTGGCGTAATTAATTTTACTAATGCTAGTTGAGAAAATCCATCAGAAATTAGCATAAGCAGTACTATGAAACTTTGCAGTACAGATTTAAACTGCGAATTAGCTGAAACAGCCTGTTGCCCTTGTCAATCAGGTGGAACACCAGATAGCCTTGAAGCAATAAATAAGGTGTATTTATCTCAATATTTACAAACCTACAATTCTGTATGCGGAGGAGTTATGTGCCCTATGGTTTATCAATGCCCGTTAAATAAAACACCTAAAGCAACATGTGATAATGGACAATGCAAAGCCATTTGAGTAGATAAAAATTCACCGACTACATCTACAAGCACAACTAGTACTTCAACTACCACTAGTACTTCAACCACGACTACAACTCAACCAACCATACATTGATACAAATTAAGTAATTATCAGAATCATCAACAAGATGAATGAGCTAAAACTTGCATTAACAGTAGCTCTGCCATTCAAGCTAGTGATAAATACATATATTGTATGAATTTGTATTTAAATTCTAAAAATATTGATTTTACTAACCTAGCTATTAATACAACTAACTCTTCCATGTATTTAAAAGCAAATTACAATTTTGAAAATAATTTAAAATCAATTGGTTTTATTCAATCTCTTGATCCAGACACAGATGTTGAAAAACCATGATTAAATGAAATAGAAGTTGATTTATCTAAACAAAGCTTTTTCATAAAAGAAAATAGAGATAATACAAAAATAGCTTATCGTGTAATTGATACAGATGTTAAGCCAAAATGCGGAGATAATACTTGTAATCCAATAGAACAATATCTTTATGAATTAAATTTAAAAGTTAAATGTTCTCCTCTGACTGAAAAAACAATTAATTTTTATCATTGTCCAACAGATTGTTCAGATTCTTTAGATTTTACCAACGCTCTTAATTTAGAAGACTTTAATAAATTAAATATTAAATGTATTAATTCAACTCAAGAGGATAATACTATCACTGTTCCTGAACCTCAAAAACCAATAGACCAGATGAACACAACTGAAAAAAATCAATTTATTGTTACTTTACAAACATATTTAATTCAATTACTTACAACTCTTCTTAATATGTTGAAAGGTGTAAATTAAATCAAATAAAAACAACTCTTTTGAGTTGTTTTTTTATATAAATATACTTGTTTTTATTTTCTAATTTTGTTAAAATTAGTGTATATTATTAAAATATATTTGTGAGTAAAAATATATCAAAAAAACACAAAAAGATTACAAAGCAAGTAAAAAAAATACTTGTAAAAATTAATAAGTTTTTTAATAAAAAACTTGTATCTTTTTATAGACGAATTAATTGACATAAAGCATTGTTTGTTTTAATGATTGTTTTAATATTTTCAGGTTTTGTTGGTATTTGAAGATACAGTATGCTTAGTGCTAAAGGTTTTATTAAGATATTCCCAAAAAGCGTAGAAGGTAATTTTAAAAATATTGATAAAATGCTATCACTTGAAACGGTAGAAAATAGCAATATCAATAGTTTTAATAAATCTAATTCTGCTTTTCCTTTAGATTTTATGGAGGAAAATATATATTCTTTTGAAGTTAATTTGAAGAAAGAAGATCAAACTATAATATTATCAACAGAAGAAGATGCTACTACTAGTACCTCATCATCAACAACTACAACTTTAGGAACCACAAGTGTAAGTATAATCGATTCTTCTGAAGAAACAACAACTACTACTGAGCCTACAACAACTACATTAATTGATGAACCAGAAACAACTACAACAACCGAAGCAACAACTACTACAATACCTGAAGAAACTACTACAACGTTAGAAGAAACAACCACAACCACTGAATCTACAACAGCTACATTAATTGATGAGCCAGAAACAACTACAACAACTGAAACAACCACAACTACAATGCCTGAAGAAACTACTACAACGTTAGAACAAGTTGCTAAACTAAAAACAATTAAACCAATATTAAGTTTTGTTGGTAAATATCTTAAAGACATTAATTTATTAAGTGATGTTGCTGATATTGTTTCAAACACAATAGATACTGTTGATAATCAAAACACAACTGTAACATCTAAAGAAATGATTTTATCCGGATTTGTTTTGCCTGAATTGCTTGAGGATGAAGTTCTCACTCAGTTTGATGATGAAAAAAACAACAATGACATTTTAAATGTAAAACTAGGAATTTCTTTTGCCAACAAACATATATCAAACGATGTCAGTTCATATTTAGATATTGATATTTTCCTTAATAATTCCTGAAAAGATCTTGAAACGATTAATCTTCAAAAAGAAAGAAGTAACAATACAAGCGGATCTTATTATTATATAAACTTAGGAAATATCAATTCAGTTGAAGATATTGAAACTTTGAAAATAAAAATGGAATATATTACTAGTAATTTAAATGACCAAAACAGAATATACATTGATAGTTCTTGAGTTGAAATTGCTGTTAACAGTACTTTAGAAGCTATTATTAATGATAATACCTTAGAAACTGATAATGCACTTAATGTTGATATTCAAGAATTATATAATTTTGATCAAGAGGTTATTTTAACTGTATCAAAAGAACAAACCAAGATTAAAAAAATATATAAAGAAGTTTTAACAGTTGAAGATAATATTGTTGAAACAAATAAAAGAACAGTTATTATTGATACCACAACAACAGTTAATAGTTCTGGTGGCGGATCAGTTCAAACAGGAACAAGTACTAATACATCTTCAGATGAAATTTTAAATGAAGAAGAATTAAATTCAATACAAACAGAAGAAGGAATTGCAACAGAAGAAAATATTTCAAACAGTGAAGATAATATTGATTCAGACGAACAAACAGAAGAGACTTCTTCAGAAACTGAATCAAATGAAGAGAATGTTTCTGATCCGGTTGAAACTGAAACAACAGAAGAGCCAGCATCGCCAGTTGAGTCTTCTGAAGTAGAGCCTGCAAGTGATTCTAGCTCTGAATCAAGTGAAAGCAGTTCAGAATCATCGGCAGCAGAATCAAGTAATTCTGAATCAAGTGAAGGAAGCTCAGAGTCATCATCTGAACCAAGCTCTTCACCAAGTAGCTCAGAGTCATCATCTGAATCAAGTAGTTCAGAGTCTTCTTCTGAACCAACAGCCTGAATAAAAAGATTTTTATCATATTTTTCTAATATTCCTAGAAGATTAATTGCTTCAGTTGAAGACTTAATTGAAGGAGAAGAAACAACCACAACCACTGAATCTACAACAACTACATTAATGGACGAACCAGAAACAACTACAACAACTGAAACAACCACAACTACAATGCCTGAAGAAACTACTACAACTTTAGATGAAGAAACAACCACAACTACTGAATCTACAACAACTACATTAATTGACGAACCAGAAACAACTACTGAAAATTCAGAAGAGACAACAACCACTTTAGACCAACCAGTTGATAGTACTACAACATCAACTAAAACATCTAGTTACAATAATATTAGTAATCCACAAGAAAAAATTAATCCATTAGTTGTAAAAGAAGAGGTTGTTCCAATGGAGAATTTTAAAATTAGAAGTGCAATTTTGTTTACACCTGATAGAAAGAAATTTAGAAACAATATTAGTATTAAAGAAAACAATGATAGTTATACCATAACTATAAAACATGGACCAGAATTAGTTCCTGGTAAATATGATTTAGTTATTAAATACTTTGATAAAGATGAATTTTACAAACATAATGTTTCTTTTGTTTGAGGGGGAGAAGTAATTAAAGATTTAAAAATTAATGAAAACATTAAAAGTTATTTTGTAAAAGATAATGAAGAAAAACAAACTATTTATTTACAAATAAAATCTAGTGAAAATAATTATTACAATATTAGAGTTAAAGACATTGATGTACCTATTAATACTGCCATTGGTTTCTTAGAAAATAATTTTATGTTTATTGACGAAAATCAAAATATCCAAGGGCTTGATATTTTAAGTAATTCTTTCTTCTCTTTGCTATTAGAACACGATAGGCCTAACTATTTTAACCTTAATAATAAGCAATATTTAATTAAAATTGAAAATGGAATTATATCTTTTGTTGAAGAAAATAACTAATTTTATTAAAACAATTGTTTCTAGCAAGAAAATTGTTAGTGCTTTTCTTGTAATTTGTATGTTAAATTCATTTTTAATTGCTTTAAAAACTTTTAATCAAGAGGCTGATGCTGTTACGCAATATGATACTAGAGGTGGAACTCTAGTCACCGGATCTGAAATGACAAAAGCTCAAACCAACACAGGTTCATGAAAAGGCACATTAGGAATTGATAGCATTTATTGAAGTACTAATTATAATACAGGGATTAATAAACAAATATATTTTTCTAATATAACTTTAAACAACACTAATAAAATGATTATTAGCATTGATGATAAAGTTAACAGTAGTTCTTATTATAGGTATCACCAAATATGTGATTGAACATCTTCAACTGGCGTTGATAATTCCGCGGATAGTCAATGCACAGGTGGCGGCTGACGCACACTCAATCCAAGAAAATCATATTATTCAGACACAACCGCAAATACCAGAAGATATGAAATTTATAATGGATATTTTTGAGATAGATCAACTTCTCCAGGTACAGTAATATCAACACCTCTTTCAAATTTTGTTAATAGTTCAACTAAAGAAGTGAGAATTAGAGTCTTTTATGAATCAGGAAATTCTACAGGTATTCACTATTGAGATTATGCTAATTTAGAATTAGCTATTGATTCTGTTTATGAACCAGCTGCATTTAATCGAACAGATGCTGGTGATACTAGCAATTATGTTTCAGATTTAATTGGTACTCGAACTACCGGTGTTACTGCTAGTGATAATAATCGTATTAGTTTTGCCAATGTTGCTGATTCTAATATTGATGTTGATTTTACGTTTAAAAACATTAAAAAATATACTGGTATGAATACCATACTAATCATGCCAGAAATGTATGTTAGCTCTACCAATCTAACTTTAGGTATATATTTATGAAATTATACCAGTTCGCAATGAACTCAAATAGACAGCAATTACACCTTATCAACCTCAGAGTATCTATATAATTATTCTTTTAATAGTTCTACTATTAGTGGGTTTGATATTGACAATTATATCAGTAGTAGCGGGGAAGTAAAAGCTCGTTTTTATTCTAATAATCCATCATCCTCTTATACCTTGTATTTAGACAGTTTAAATATTATGATTGGTACGGTTAATAATGATACGAGTAAATGCGAAACGTCTTTAGGAAACAGCACCCAAGGTAATTGTGTAAATACATACGATGTATCTGAAGCTAGTACAGCTACACCAACCACTAGTACTTGAGATATTACCGCCGTTAATGGTTTTCCTTCTACAAGATGAACATTTGATGATGACGGCGATTCAGGTAATGAATACAATGCTGCTTCAAATATTTCTTTTCCAATAACTGTTACCGATAATATGTCTATTACTGGCGTGCATTATGCATCTAAATATACATCTAGCTCTTCATCTGTTACAGTTGATATTCAAGTTAGAGATTATTCTGGATTAAGTGGAACATCTGGGTGAAAAGATGTTCCAGGAACAACAACCGCTCTAGGCAGTTCTTATGTTTTTAATGATTCATGAAACAAAGGAGTATATAAAGATTCTCCTAATACTGCAATTGATACTAATACCAATTTAATGAACATGCGATTAAGAACTCATGCTAGTGGTGCTTCATCAGCGTTTACTGCTAAAATAGATTTTGCTATGATGAGTATTCGTTGAACTGAAGAGAGTGGTAAACGTACATTAAATTCATGACATACTCCTGACACCGGTGCTATAATTTCAGGCTCAACTTATACAGCTGGTTATTATAACTTAAACAGTTATAGAGGTTTAACTGGTAAAGATAGTAAATACTGAATAGTTAGCGGTAGTGCATTTAATGTTAATGCAGGGTTTAATAATGTTAATTTATATAATGCCAATAAAATAATTATACATACTAGTGACTATATTAGTCGTGTTACTTATAAACCGCAAATATGCGATTGAACGTCTTCTACTGGTGTAGATACTGCTGCTGATACCCAATGCACTGGTGGCGGTTGACGCGATTTAAATCCAAGAAAAATAGATTTCACGAATACGAGTTTAACAGACAGAACTTATGAAATTTATGATGGATATTTTTGAGATAGATCAACTTCTCCAGGTACAGTCATATCAACCCCTCTTTCAAATTTTGTTAAAGATACATCTAAGCAAGTTTTAATCAGGTGGTATAGTCAAGATCCAACATCAAAAATTTTATATGTAGACATGGCTCAACTTGAAGTAGCTATTGATCCAATTTATCAAATTGCTGATATTGATATTGTCTCAGGTACAGCTGACTCGGGTTATGGATCTGATTTAATTGGAACTAATACTACCGGCGTTGATCCTATGGATAATAATCCAATTAAAATTTCTTCTGGAGGAAGTAATAACAATATAGAAGTAGAATTTACTTTTAAAAATATTAAAGGTTTTGATTTAGTGTTCGATAATTTTATTTGAAATAATCGAATATGTGCATCAAACAGTAATGCTACATTTAAATACCAAATATATGATAACAATACATCTTCTTGAACAGATATAACGGATAGCTATTCGTTAAGCAGTTATACTTGCAACACTTACGCAAGCCACACTAAAGAATCATACATGACTAGCGATTATCTTGATAATAGTAATAATTACAAATTAAGAATTGTTACTAATAATATAGCTTCTAATTTCTATATTCAAATTGATTCTTTTTATATGATTGGACTAAAAGAGGGGACTTATGAAGGGTCTAGTTTTGGAACTAGAAGCGGCAGCTATAGCCATATTGATACTCTAGGATTACCAGACTATACAAGTTTTACAGGAGGTAATGGTTATCCTAATGACTTTTTTGCTTTAGACGATGATAATGATGCTTCTAGCAGTGATTATATTTTTGATGCTAGATATGTTCATAATATAAATTATCCATCAGGTGCTTCTATTAATGCTGTTCATTATGGCTATTATATTAATAATAATGGCACCTCAACAACTATGGCATCTCAAATAAGAGATTATACCAGTTATTTAGCCGGAGGATGATATGATACGTCTTCAGCTAATATCAATAGCTCTTATGGATATTATGATACATGGAATGATTCGCCACAAAGGGTATTAGCTTCAAATTTTGTATCCACCAATAATTCTAATGCTAATTATAATAGTCAATTAGGTATGCGTTTTAGAACCCATGCAAGTAGTCAAAGTTCAGAAGCGAGCTGAAAATATTATTATTCTGGGCTAAGCGTTCGCTATTCTCAGATTAATAATGCTCCAGTTTTAAGTAGCGCGCTATTTAATAATCAAAATGATATAACACCTACATATTCTCCTACACCAAGCACATATTATATCACTGCAAGTGTGTATGATGAACAAGGATGTGAAACACTTCACTCCGCTTGAGGTTGCGCTTACAGAACCGGATCTAGCGACACTACTTGTTCAGATGAAAATAAAAACAATATTGAAAATCAAGGACTAACTTGCACGATAACTAATTGCTCGGGAATAGAAGACAAGACAGCAACCGTTAGTTGTTCTTTCTTAGGATATAATACACTTGACCCAACTGACTCTGGTACACCTTGAGCAGACGAGCATTGAAAAGCTACAATTCATGTTCAAGACGGCGGATCTGAAGAAGATAGTATTACTACTCCAGCTGGTTCCCCAGAGGTATTATCTCTTAATTATATAGGATTCTTTGATAGTGTAACGACTTATACAATAGACTATTCTCCGTCTGGAGCATTAGAATTATCTGCAGCTGTTATTGACCCAGAAATTTTAAAAGATGAAGTTGATGAAGTTGATTATATCGAAGTTTATAATTATGGTAACGTTGTAAGTAATTTGTATATTTCTGCTGACGACTGAGAAGATACTACCGATCCAAGCAAAACATTTTCAGCATCAAGTCAAAAATTTAGTTTATTATTGCCAACGAATATAAGCGAAATGACATCTTTAGATAATACTGGAGTTTCAACTGGAGTGAGTTTATTAAGGGCTCAGTCATTGCCATATTTTAGCCAACAATTTTTCTTTGGGCTTCAAGTACCAAGTAGCACTCCAGCTGGAAGTTTTACAAGCACTGTTTATTTTATAGGGCAGAATAAATCATTGCCTTGATGAGAGTTTTATAAATGTGATACTGATACTTATACTTGTGCTTTGGGAGAAGGTGGTGTGTATGAGACTTTATCTGCGTGTGAATCTGTATGTACAACAACTACAACCACTACAACAACAACTACTACAACCACTACAACAACAACTACAACTACAACTACAACTACAACTACAACCGCTCCGCCAACTCGTTATGATTGTAATCAAATAACATGGACATGTGATGTTAATCAAAGTGGATATTATGAAAGCATACAAGCCTGTCAAGCAGAATGTTACCCTCAGCAAGAAATGTATCTTTGTGATAATTACTTAGGTCAGTGTGTTATTGATCCAATGGGGATGTTTCCATCGCTTATAGAATGTATTAATTTCACAGAATGTTGACATTAAAAACATACCGCACTTTTGCGGTGTGTTTTTTAAAATACTCTTGATTTTTTTTAAAAAATTAACTATTATATATTTATAAATAATCAAAACAAAATATTTTAAGTCGTTGTTAATTTAAAAAATAAAATATTTTTAATAAAAAAAATAACATGAAGAAGTTTTTTATTATATCAATCTCGCTTACAGCCTGTTTGATTTTTGCTATAAATCTTTATATAAATAAAAAGCCAAAAGTTGAAGCAGACTCTGCTTCAACGTCTGTACAAATTCAAAATGTGGTTCCTTCTTTTACTGCTGGACCTGCTGAATCAACAGCGTCAACCGCAGTAGCCCCTACTAACGTTGGTGGCAATATTACTTTTGAAGGTACAGCTACAGATACTAATGGAGATCAATGAAAGATTTTAGTTTGTAAAACCTCTGGTGTTTCTGGAACCGCTTGTGATGGAGGTGCAAACGATACTTGATGTACTGGTAGTTTAGTTTCTTCAGGGTCAGAATCAACTTGTCAATATACGACATTAGCAGGAGATGGTTGATCTAATGCCTGATTTGCTTATGCTTGTGACTCAGTTGGTTGTTCAACTGTTAGTCAAGGTAGTGGTGATAGTGGTACTCCATTTTATACTAATCACCCACCAACATTCACATCTGCATCTGATGACTCGGCAAAAAATCCTGGTCAAACAGTTACATGAACTACAACTGCTTCTGATTCAGACACATCAGCCACAATGACATTATATGTTTGTAAAACAAATGCATTTAATGGAACATCTTGTACTGGTGGAGAATGATGTCATTCAACCGCCGCTGCATCAAATCCAACTTGTGGATATGCATTACCATCAGTTTATCCAGACGCAAATTATAGCGCCTATGTTTTCATAAAAGACAACTTCAATTTACAAGCAAGTGGTGGAGCACAGGGAACAGATACAACTTTAGCTGTTAGTAATGTTTCACCAAGTGTTACCGCTGCTTCAATTCAACTTTTAGATACCGACGAGAGTGGTAACTTAACTTTAACTACAGCTGAAGGACAAACTTCAGGATTTAAAGTTAAATTTACAGTTGTTGATAACAACAGTTGCGAAACATCAACTAGTGGTGACGAAATTTCAAGTGCTGCATTAAATGTTTTTAGATCTGGCGTAGGATCTTCAAGTTGTGATGCTTCAGGCGAATATGATGCTGATAAATGTTATACCAGTTTAAGTGCTAGTTGAAATCCAGTTTGTACTCAAGACGCTGGTTCCTGTAGTGGTACAACAGACTCTGATGCAACCTGAACTTGTACATTTCCTTTAAATTATAATGCTGACCCAACTGTAAACGGAGCAACATATGCTGCTGAAAATTGATTAGCAACTGTTAAAGTTACTGATGATGATTCAGCTCAATCTAGTTTAACTCAAGCAAGTTCTGGTAATGAAATAGACATGTTCTTATCTTATGACGTTACCACCGAATCTATTAGTTATGGAGCTTTAACTCCAGGCGGAGATTCAGATGAAGCCTCAACCGTTATGAAAGCTAGAGGTAATGTTGGTGTAGACCAACAACTTTCAGGTACAAACATGACATCAGGTGAAAATACAATTCCTGTTGGGCAACAAAAATACAATCTTACTTCTGCTCAAGGATGAGCTTCAGGTACCGCTTTAACTGTAACTCCAACTGAAGCAGAATTAAACATTGCTAAACCAAAAACTGGAGCATTAACTCCAACTAAATCAACTTATTGAGTATTAAGAGTTCCAGCCTCTCAAAAGAGTGGTACTTATAGTGGTACAAACACTATCACAGGTCTTACTGGTGAATCAGCCAACTGATAATTTAATTAATTAAAATTAATAAAAAAATATGAAAATAAAAAACTTTATATTATTATTTATTTTCGGAATATTAGCAATTTATTCCTTTCCTAAAATAGCATCAGCCGACTTAGGCGTTTCACCACCGTATATTCGTAATGCTGGGCTTGCTCCTGGATCACACTACGAACAAACTATATACATTATTCGCTCAAACGCAGAAGAAGATTTAGAAGCAAAGGTAGAGTTTGGTGTACCTGGCGCTGATAGCTGATTAAAAATTGACAAAGGTAATAAATTTATGTTGCCTAAAGGTGAAACAAAAGTACCTATAACTTTTTCAGTTGATGTTCCTGCTCAAGCCGCTTTTGGACGTTACAAAGGTACAATTCGTATTACAACCAAATCACTTAAAGAAGCGGAAGGTGGACAAGTAGCACTTGCTTTTGGTATTCTTGTTGATGTTGATATTAATGTTGTTGCTATGAAAATCGTTGATTATAGAATCCGCGCTACTAAAGTTCAAGACGTTGAAGAAGCTTATAAAATAGGATTCATTAATCCGCCAGGTATTGTTAACTTTTCAATGCAAATTGAAAACAAAGGTAATGTTAAAGCTTCTCCAACCAAAGTTGTTTTAACGGTTTATGATAGTGAACGCCGAGAAGTAATTCATACTTTAGAAACAGCAAAAATTCCAAAAGTAAAACCATTTAGTACTGAATGAGTTGTTGCTCGTATTCCATCATATATTCAAGCTGGTAGTTACCCTGCTGTTTATCAAATCTATCGTGATGATAAGGTTATATCCGAAGGAGAAATCCATCTTAGTGTTACTCCAAAAGGACAGGTTGAAGGATACAAAGGAGCAACATTCTTTGATCTTAAACTTACTGATCAACTTATGTTAATTGGTGCTGGTATTATTCTTCTTGGCATTATCTTCTTTATTGGTTATGGTATTTACAAAGCCATCAAAAGAAATGATACTCCAAAAACAAAAGAAAGAAAGACTAAAGTTAAAAAAGTTGTCAGAAAAATTGTTAAAAGAAAAACAAAAGCTAAGAGTAAAAAAGAATAATAGAAACATTTAATTAATAAAACTAGAGATATATCATATCTCTAGTTTTTGTTTGACTTTAGTTTCTATATTTGATAATATTAAGTATAATTAAAAGTTATTAAAAAACACCTATATGAAAAGATTTTTTACTAAAATGTATTTAAAATTACCTTTAAAATTAAGGAATTTGTTAAAAAGCAAGAAATTCATAGTATTTTTTGGTATTATGATTTTACTCATTGTATTCATTTCAATTAAAAATTCTAATAAAAAACCAGAAGACATTATTTCAATTGAAAAGGGAACAATTATACAAGAAGTTAGTTTGACTGGTACTGTTGAACCGACTAAGAATATAGATTATGCTTTTGATCGCTCTGGCCGCATTGATAAAATATATGTCAAAACAGGTGATTTGGCTAAAGAGGGCGATCTATTGATTTCATTAGAAAATGATGATTTGTATAGCCAATACCAACAAGCATTAGCATCTTTGAAAATTCAACAAATAAAACTTGATAACTATATTAAAGGGTCAAGATCTGAAGATTTACAAATTGCACAAAACCAATATGACGATGCAAAACAAAAATTAGATATTAGCTATAAAAATATGAACAGTTTACTTTCCAGTACCTACAATTCAGTTGAAAAAATAATTGTTGATGATTTAAATAATGTTTTTGGCTATATGGGGATATGAAATACAGAAACACCAGAATATAGTAGAAGTTTTAAAACTTGCCATAATGTTAATATAAATTCACCCCTAATATTAAGAAAAGATTTTGAAAAATCTTTATCTGATTGAAAATCACAATTAACTTATTTATCTAATTTAGATAAAGATGAAATCTATAACTTGTCTTTAAAAGTTAAAGGGTATTTAGATGAAGCCTACAACTTATTAGTTAGTGTAAATAATATAATTGATCCTAATTGTTCGCTTTACACCGGAACTGATTTAACTAATATTCAAACTCATAAAACTAGTGCATTATCGGCACAAACAAGTATTGAAACACTACGTAGCAGTTTTTTGCAAAGCAAAAGTTCTCTTGATAGTTTGGTTATAGCCTATAACAATGCTAAACAAAATTTAGAAATTAAAAAAAATCCATATACACAAGAAGATATTCTAACCCAAGAAGCTATTGCTGAGCAAAGTCAAGCAAGTGTTAATAGTGCTTTGGCAAATTACAATAAAACCATATTAAGAGCTCCATTTTCTGGTAAAATTACCAAAGTTGTTCCTGAAATAGGTGATATTGTTTCTGCTAACCAACCAATTATTTCTTTAATTGGTGATGATAATTATCAAATTAAAGTTAATATTTCTGAATCAGATATTGCAAAAGTAAAAATAAACAATACTGCTAAAGTAACGCTTGATGCGTATTCATATGATACAGTATTTTTAGCTAAAGTTATTCATATTGATTTATCTGCTACTATTAATGATGGTGTTGCTAGATATAGCTCTATTATTAAATTTAATGAAAAAGATGATCGTATTATGCCAGGAATGACAGCCAATATTGATGTTTTAACATCTGAAAAGAAAAACGTAATAACTGTTCCAAATAGAGCAATAATTACTAAGGATAACAAAAAATTTGTTAAGGTCTTAAAAGGTAAAGAATCTGTTTTAACCAATATTATTACTGGCATACGTGGTAGTGATGGAAACACAGAGGTTATTTCTGGTTTAAAAGTTGGGGATCAAATTGTTTCTAAATAAAATATTATGTCATTAATTTCTATTAAAAATTTAACTAAAATATATTCTAGTGATGGTGTTAATACCAAAGCGTTGAATGGCATAGATCTAAATATTAAAAAAGGTGAATTTGTTGCTATTATGGGACCATCAGGCTCTGGGAAATCAACATTACTTCAAATTCTTGGTTGTTTAGAACGTATTACTGGCGGTCAATATTTTTTTGAAGACAAAGAGTTAAATACATACACTGATGACGAATTAGCCTATATCAGAAATAGAAAAATGGGTTTTATTTTCCAATCTTTCAATTTACTTCCTCGCTTAACTGTTTCAGAAAATGTTTTATTGCCTTTAATATATAACGAAGAAATGAAAGAAAGTGAGAAAAAAGAAAGAGCTAAAAAACTAATTGATTTAGTTGGATTAAATGAAAGGGCTGATTACAAATCAACTAAATTATCTGGTGGTCAAAAACAACGTGTTGCTATTGCTAGAGCTTTGATTAATGATCCAAAGGTTATATTCGCTGATGAGCCTACCGGTAGCTTAGATTCAAAATCAGGAGAAGTTATCTTAAGATTTTTACAAGATTTAAACAATGAAGGTAAGACTATTGTTTTAGTAACTCATGAATCAGAAGTTGCTGAATCAGCCAAAAGAGTAATTCACATTAAAGATGGATTAATTGACAAAGATGAATTAATTTCTAATCGACGTATTGTTGGTATCCAAGGATTTAATAAATAATTAAAATATTATGAATATTAAAGATAATATTAAAATTGCTTCAAAAGATATTTGAGCCTATAAATCAAGATCTATACTTACTGTTTTAGGTATTTCTATAGGTATTATGGCTATTATTTTAGTTATGGCCTTAGGCGATAGTGCTAAAAAATCCATTACCAAACAAATTCAAACTTTTGGATCTACTAATGTTTATGTTATCCCGGGTAAAATGTCTGATGCTATGAGTGGCTCTATGGGGCAGGATAGTTTAAAATTAAAAGACTTAGAAGATTTAAGCAAAAAATCAAATGTACCTCATATTGAAACTATTATTCCTGTAATTTCTAGTGGAGGAAATGCTTCTTTTGAATCTGAAAATTTTAATGTTACAATTATTGGTAGCACTCCGGATATATTTGATTTGATGCAATTAAATATTGAATATGGTGAAGGATTTTATTCCGAAGATATTAATGGTAAAAATTCTATTATTGTTATTGGTTCAAAAGTTAAGAATGAATTATTTGGTGAAAGTGAAGCTATTTCAAGAAAAATAAAAATAAAAGAACAATACTTTAAAATTGTTGGTGTAATGGAGCCCAAGGGACAAATGGGAGGTATTAACTATGACAATTGTGTTATTTTGCCTTATTCTACTTTACAGCAAAAAATATTAGGGATTAAATATTTTCAAGAATTTATTGTTAAAATAGATCATGAAGATAATATTGATGTTGCTGTATCTGATATAGAATCAGTTTTACGTTTAAACCACAATATTAAAGATTCAGAAAAAGATGATTTTTCCATTCAAACTCAAGAAGATATTTTAAAATCAGTTAATAGCATTTTAGGCGTTTTAACTATTTTACTTTCTTCTGTTGCTGCTATATCATTAGTTGTTGGTGGGGTTGGTGTTATGAATATGATGTTAACTTCTGTTACTGAAAGAACAAAAGAGATTGGATTACGTAAAGCATTAGGCGCGACTAATAAGCATATTCTAAGTCAATTCTTAACTGAGTCAATTTTACTTACGTTTTGAGGTGGATTATTTGGTATGTTCTTTGGGTTTGTTTTAGGATATGGATTAATTGTTGTTTTTAATGCATCTAGTAATTTTAGTTTTGTATTTTCTTTTCCATTTTTTGGAGCATTTTTAGGTCTTTTTGTGTCTAGTGCCGTTGGTTTTACTTTTGGAATATATCCAGCTGTTCAAGCTTCTAAAAAAAGCCCAATGGATGCTTTAAGATATGAATAAAAAAACAATCGAAATCGGTTGTTTTTTTAAAAATTTGCTGTTACACTTTTAATATATTTAATATATTAAAAAAACAATATGAAAACAAAATGAATTATTATCATATCTTTAGGATTGATTATTCTATCGGTATTGTTATTTAACAAAAATACTAAAAATATGTGAGTTTGCCAAGATGGGGTTTGGGTAAAACAGGGTAATCCTCAAACTGAAAAACCAACAACTGGTTGTGGTGATCAAGAGGATAATCAAAATATAATAGCAAATGATGATTTTGAAATCAAAGTTTTTGATGGATGAGTCAAAATGGAAAAACCAATGCCGGGCATTTCATTAATGATAATTAATAATAACGAAACAAGTAAAGATGAAAATGTAAATAGGATTAATTTTAGAAGCTATTATGCTGTTACCTATATTTTAAGTGACAAAACAATAGATGAGTATTATCTTGAATATATACAAGAGGTAAAAGATACAATTGGTGATGTTACGGTTGATAATATTAGTGATGGCGAAGTTAATGGCAATATTGCTAAATTCATAGAATTAAAACTTAATCAACAAAATATTGATTTTAAAACTTTTATTGCTATTGTTCAAGGCAATAATTCTGATTTTTGAATAATATCCTTTAATACTACAGAAAATCTATGAAAAAGCTATGATTATTTAATACCAGACCTGTTAAATAGCTTTAAAATCAAGGAGAATTAATTAAAAGAACCACCAAATCATTGGTGGTTCTTTTTTTGCTCTTGATTTTTCAAATCTTTTTTGATAGTATGTATAAGATAAATATTCCGCGGTAGTTGAGTGGTACAACGCCTCCCTGTTAAGGAGGATTTCGTAG
>CAZDQI010000004.1:10581-23796 GCA_964507765.1 uncultured Candidatus Saccharibacteria bacterium | reverse complement strand
AGATAAAACATGGAGAATATGTATTAAAATATGAATGTTTAAAATGTGGCTATATTCATAAGGTTAAAATGACAGATACTGATAATATAAAAGTTTTAATGTCTCTAATTAGGAACAAATAGACTAACTGTTTACAAATCCTATTTTATCTGGTATAATATATCAAGTAATGGGAATGATCGGCTTCGATGAGAGGCTGTCTTTAAGTAATGCAAGTCAAGGAAGATTTGTCACCTTGTA
Organism: uncultured Candidatus Saccharibacteria bacterium; assembly: GCA_964507765.1. Taxonomy (GTDB): domain Bacteria; phylum Patescibacteriota; class Minisyncoccia; order UBA6257; family JAKLIH01; genus JAKLIH01. Next base: position 23,556 of record CAZDQI010000004.1, on the reverse strand, counting down.
AATCACCAAATCAAACAATAATTGCCAACAAATATCAACCTGCTTACGCTTTAGCGTAACTCGTTAACCGGCAACCCTTAAAGTTGATGTTCGATAGGCTTTAAGGTAAATTTTTCGAACTATATTATCTTGTTGTTAGAGCAATTTAATGAACAAATATCTAAATCGGATTATTTTGTTTTGTTTGTTTTTTAAAAATAATCTTAAAATTAAAAACAAGATAAACTTGTAGATTTATTTAGGGAGGTTTTTTAGACGTGGGTTCGATTCCCACCATTTCCACCATTTAATAAAATATTAATTTTTTAATTTGAGTTATATAGATAAAAATAAAAAAATAAGATTGATTGGAGAAGATGGCGAGATGATTGGTATAATTGAATATGTTGAAGCAGAAGAAATTGCTAAATCTAAAGAATTAGATTTAATGTTAATTACTGAAAATGCAGAAACGCCGGTATATAAACTAGGAGATGAAAAGAAATTGCGATATCAGCAAGAGAAAATGAGAAAAAAAGAAGCTAAAAAACAAAGAGCTGACGCAATGAAAATAATCAAAATTAGTTTTAATGAAGGCTTGCACGATCTGAAAACAAAAATTAAGAAATTAGAAGAATTTTTAGAAGATGGATTAAAGGTAAAAGTAGTTATGTTTTTATCAGGAAGAGAAAAAAGACATTTTGATCTAGCTCTTGAAAAAACAAAAACATTTTTAGAAATGATAAATACAGAATACAAAACCTTGTCAACAATTAAAAAAATATCTAATGGTTTTGAAACAATTATATCTAAGTAAAATTAAATAAATAATTAAATCAAGTATAATGAATCGTAATTTTTATGCAAAAAGAATTAAGGTTACTAAAAATGACAAAATCAGACGAAGAGCTAGTAATACGGCTCATACAACATCAACTGATAGACCGGTAACCAAACAACGTCGAAAAAGAAAAACAACATTATCAAAAACATTTGCAAAACAAGTGTTAAGGATTATGAAGAATAAAAAATAGTTTTAATAAAGAGTAAAAAATATATATGGCAAGAGTAAAATCAGGTGTTGTTTCTAGAAAACGCACAAACAAAATATTAAAACAAACAAAAGGTTTTCGTTATGGTCGTAAATCTAAGATAAGAGCTGCTAAGGAAGCGTTGTTACATGCTGGAGAGCATGCCATCCGTGGACGTAAAGAAAAGAAAAGAGTTAACCGACGTTTATGACAAACAAAAATCAATGCTTTTGTAAGAGAAAACGAATTGACTTATAGCAAATTTATTAATTTACTAAAAGTTAAAAATGTAGAAATTGATAGAAAAGTTATGGCTGAGATGTGTGTTAAAGAACCAGAAGTAATGAAAAAGATAGTAGAGTTTGTTAAAAAATAGGTTTTGTAAAAAACAGTAGTTTTAATACTATTGTTTTTTTATTATAAAATTATATATATGAAATATATATTTATTTCTCATAAGTATTGGAATGTTAATAAAATTATATTAAGAAAAAGGCTGACTTGTATTTCAGATATTTTAGAAAAACAAGGACATAAGACGTTTATATATTTTCGAGATGTTCAAAAATGAATAAATGAACATTCTGATCCAGGCGTGGCTTTGAAAGATGCATTAAAGGAGTTGAAAAAATGTGATATTGTTCTTGGTGTTGTTTTTCATAAACAAATTAGCCAAGGAATGTTACTTGAATATGGTTATGCTAAAGCATTGAATAAAAAAACAATATTATTAGTATATGATAAGTGCCCATCGCCAGTTTTAGAGCATTTATCTGATAAGGTAATTCGATTTAAAAACAAAGAAGATTTGGAGAAAAAATTGAAAGTTTAAAATTCTCATTTTACACTATGCAATATGATGTATTGATTTTTTTTTGGTTATACTCTATACTATACTTAATACTTTAAATAAATAAATAGTGAAAATAATAAGAGGATTTAGTAAAAAAGATGCTTTTTCAATGATAGAAGCATTAGTAGCCATTTCAATTTTAGTAATAGGTATTTTAAGTGCCTTTGTTTTGGTTATTCGCACATTAGCTAATACTCCTCATGTTCAAAGCCGTTTAATTGCATCAAATTTAGCTCAAGAAGGAGTTGAATTAGTAAGACAGATAAGAGACACTAATTTTATGCAATCAACGAGATTTAGAGATGGATTAGGATCAGGAGAATATCAAATAGATGTAATTAATCGTGAATTAGTTGATTTTAATAAAAATGATTTTTTGAAATTTGATAAAGATTCTAAAATATATTCATACCTATCGGGCGATAGTGCTCCTTTTTATATACAAAGGAAAATTATTATTAGTGATGTAAAAGATAGAACAAATTCTTTTAAAGTTAATGTTGTTATGAGTTGATGTGTTAAAAGAAGCGAAGAACAATGTTTACAAAAACCAACTTATACATTAAATATAGAAGATCATTTATATAATTATCATAATTTACCAGAATAATGAAAAAATGAGTTAATAAAAAAAGAAAATCGTTTACTTTAATTGAAGCATTGGTAGCGGTGGCAATGTTTATGATAGTGGTTACAATTTTAATTAATATATATATATCAACAGTTAGAGCAGAAAGAATTGCTTATGTTGTATTAAGAGATAGTAATGTAACTCAGAGTGTTTTAGAAACTATATCAAGAGCTGTGCGTATGGGTAGTGATTTTGAGTTAATAGACAATAATATATTAAGATTTAAAACTGAAGAAGAAGGAATCAAATTTTTTACAGAATTTAGATATACATATGATACTTTAGATAAAAGAGGATGAATAGAAAGAGTTAAGAATATTGATAAAGGTACAGATATACTGGCTTTAACACCAGAAGATATGAATATTGATGATTTTGAGATACAAATTTCAGGCAAAGCTCAAGAACAAAAAAGTATATTAATTAAATTTGCTACAGTTTCTAATGTATATGGTAATGAGTATAAAACTTTTGTGCAGACGTCGATAACACCAAGATTATTAATTTCTAATTAAATATATGTTTTTAATTAAATTTAAAAAAACAAGAAAAGCTCAAGTATTTTTAATGAGCGCTTTGATTTTGGCCAGCACAGCAGCATTGGGGTTGTCTTTGGTTAGTGTTTATTTGAGAAATTTGAAGATGGTTTATCAGATATCTGAATCAACTAAAGCTTTTTATTTGGCTGATGCTTGTGCAGAGTGAAGATTATATGAATGAAAGGCTGATACAGAGGGAGATGAAAATGCACCATTATTTTCAAATGGAAGCCCAACCAGTCCTGTTAGTTGTGAATATGATTTTGAATATGAAAAACTAGACCAAATTAAAACAATTGGTATTACAAGATTAGTTAGACGTGGTATTAATATATATTTTGCTGATGAGTTTTTTGAATTTTAAAAAAATTTTATGGATAAGGAAGGAATTAAGAAAAGAATAGAAAAATTAAAAGAAGAGATTAATTATCATAACTATCTTTATCATGTTTTAGATAATCCATTAATTTCGGATGAGGCTTATGATGATTTATTTAAAGAATTGAGAAAATTAGAAAATGAGAATTCTCAATTTAAAACAAAAGATTCCCCAACTCAAAAAACAGGAGGTAATGCTTTAAATGAATTTAAAAAAATAAAACATCAAAAAAAGATGTTGTCTTTGAATGACTTAAAAACAAAGGATGAATTTAAAGATTGAGATGAGAGGGTTAGGAAATTAATTATTGAAAACAAGTTTAGTTTAAATGATAATTATGAATATTATTGCGAGTATAAATTTGATGGGTTGGCTATATCATTAATTTATGAAAAAGGAATTTTTTCTCTAGGCGCAACAAGAGGTGATTCAGAAATAGGTGAAGACATTACTGATAATTTAAAAACAGTAAGAACAATACCTTTAAAATTATTTGGCGAAAAAAGGCTGAAAGATGTTTTAAATAAACATGACTTAGGTTATTTAGCCGAAAGTGTTTTAAAAGGATTAAATAATAAAATTGAAGTTAGGGGAGAGATAATTATTGATAAAAAAGAATTTAAAAAAATCAATAAGGATCAAGAGAAAAAAGGATTACCAATATATGCTAATCCAAGAAATTTAGCAGCTGGATCAATTAGACAATTAGATCCAAATGTTACTCATGGACGAAAATTAATTTTTAATGCTTATGACTTAATTACTGATTTAGGTCAAAAAACACATAAAGAATCACATATTTTATTAGAAGCTTTAGGATTTAAAGCCAATAATGATATAAATAAAATTTGTGGTAGTGTGCAAGATGTTTTTAGTTTTTATGATGATATTATGCAAAAACGTGATAAATTAGAGTTTGAGATTGATGGAATTGTAGTTCAAGTTAATAAAATAAATGTTTTTGAAAAATTAGGATTAATTGGGAAAGGGCCTAGAGCTGGTATTGCTTTTAAATTTCCACCAGTTGAAGGGGTTAGTAAAGTGATAGATGTGAAATGACAAGTTGGACGAACAGGAGTTTTAACACCGGTTGCATTTTTAGAACCAATAAGAATTGGAGGAGCAAGAGTAACGAGATCAACATTACATAATAAAGATGAGATAAAAAGACTAGGGTTGAAAATAGGAGACACAGTAATCGTAACTAGATCAGGTGATGTTATACCAAAGATCTTAAAAGTTTTAACATCAATGAGAACTGGTGATGAAAAAGAAATTGAAATACCGAAAAAATGTCCAATGTGTGGATCAAATGTTGTGTTTGATAAATCAGGTATTTTAATTCGTTGTGAAAATTTACAATGCCCAGGTAGAAATGAAGGGTATTTAAATCATTTTGTTTCTAGACAAGCTTTTAATATTAAAGGGTTGGGCGATAAAATATTAAAAAAACTTGTTGATGAGTGCTTAGTAACAGATGTTTCTGATTTATTTGATTTAGAAGAGGGTGATTTAAAAGTACTAGATAGATTTGGTGAAAAATCAAGTCAAAATATTATTACTAATATTAACAAATCTAAAAATATTAATATTAATAAGTTTATATTCGCTTTAGGTATTCCTAATATTGGGAAAGAAAGTGCAGAAATAATTGCTAATAGATTGTTGAAATTAGGAAGAATTAAAAATCCAGCTAATTTATTAAAGTTAGCTAGAGAATTAAGTGAAGAAGATTTTGATGATTTACCAGATTTTGGTGAAACAATGGCCAAAAGTGTTTTTGAATATTTTAATAGTGAACATACTGATAAATTATTTGATAAGTTAAATAAAGCGGGTATATTAATTGAAAGTAATAAAGTTTTAGTAAGCCAAAAATTAAAAGATTTGAAATTTCTATTTAGCGGGGAGTTAGATTCTATGTCAAGAAGTAAAGCACAAGAAGCAGTTAAGCAAAGAGGAGGGATTATAAAAGAAGCGGTTACAAAAGATTTAGATTATTTAGTTTTAGGAAATAAGCCAGGGAGCAAATTGGAAAAAGCTAAAAAAATAGGAGTTAAGGTTATAAATGAAAAAGAATTTTTAAAATTGATTAAATAAAAAAACCGCCATCGGCGAGGACATAAATCAAGTAGATTTTTAAATGAGAACAAGACGTATTGTTATCATTTCCTCTGGCGGTTTTGCGGTAAAACCCTTCCATTTCTATACCAATTATGCTTTAGCCAGTTTTAGTAGTCTATCCCCGCAAAAGGAGACAAGGGTACGTTGCATGCTTGTATGCTATTAATATAATACCATATAACAATTAATTGTCAAGTTTTGATTTTTATTTTTATTTATGGTATAATATATGTATAAAACTAGATTATGGACAAAAAAGATATTCAAAAATTACAGCAAATTTTTAAAAAATATTCTAAAATAAAATTAGTATACTTTTTTGGGTCAAGAAATAGAGGTAGCTTTAATAAAGAAAGTGATTATGATTTTGCAGTATATGCTAAAGAAAAAGATAATATTCATATGTTTGATTTGAGGTTGAAATTAATGGATGAGATATCTAGGGTTTTAAAGAATGATAATATTGAAGTTGTAATTTTAAATGATTTAGATAATCCAACTTTAAAATTTGAAATTATTAGAGAGGGGGCATTAATATATAGTATTGAACCATATAAAGTCATTTTAGAGCCTCAAATTTTGAATGAATATACTGATTTTATATTAACATTTAGAAGAAATTAATGTGTTATATTATGACCAATATAAATATACTAAAAAATAAAATATCTCAAATTGCTAAATATTTAAAGATATTAAAAAGATATCAAAAGTTTTCTGAGAAGGAAATAGAATGTGATGAGGATATTAGGGGTATGGTTGAAAGATATTTGTATTTGTTATGCCAATCAGTAATTGATTTAGCAGGAGCTTTTATTGCATATAAACATTTTAGACAGCCAATATCTCCTAGAGAGAGTTTTGATATTTTGTTTGAAGAAAAAATTATTACTCGCTCAATACAAGAATCGCTTAGAAATTTGGTTGGTTTTAGGAATATTTTAGCGCATGAATATGCTGATATTAGATATGATATTGTTTATGATGTTCTAAAAAATAGAATAATGGAAGTGAAAAAGTTTGCTGATAAAATTAATAAAAGTATATAAATATTTTATGAATTTAATTGATGATTTAGAATATAGAGGGTTAATAAATCAATCGATTGATATTGATTTATTAAAAAAAAGATTGGATGCTAGTCCAATAACTTTTTATTGTGGATTTGATCCGAGCGCGGATAGTTTACAATTAGGGAATTTATTAGTTATTATGACAGCTAAAAGGTTTTCTAAATACGGGCATAAACCAATTATTTTGGTAGGAGGAATGACAGGATTAATTGGTGATCCATCAGGCAGAGAAAATGAAAGGGCTTTACCAGAAGAGGCTTTGGTTTTTTTGAGAGTTGATAAGTTTAAAAATGAGATGTCTAGATTTTTTGATTTTAAAAGTGAAGCTGAATTGGTAAATAATTATGATTGATTTAAAGATTTTAAGTTAATTGATTTTTTAAGAGGTGTTGGTAAGAATTTTACAGTAAGCTATTTGCTGAATAAAGAATTTATTAAATCAAGATTAGAGAGCGAAGAGGGAATTTCATATACAGAATTTTCTTATGGATTAATTCAAGCTTATGATTTTTATCATTTATTTAAAGAATATAATTGCGAGATGCAGTTAGCTGGCTCAGATCAATGAGGTAATATTACTAGCGGAGCAACATTCATTGAAAAAGAATCGGGTAATAAAATTTTTGGGTTAACTTTACCAATATTAACTGATGAAAATGGTAAAAAATTGTCTAAGAGTTTTAATAATACGGTATTTTTAAACAGAGATATTACAACTCCGTTTAGGTTTTATCAATATTTTATTAATTTAGCAGATAATATTGCTTATGATTGAATTAAAATGTTTACATTTTTAAGTAAGGAAGAGATTGAAGCTAAAATTAGTGAGCAAAAATTAAATCCAGAGACAAGATTGTGTCAAAAATATTTAGCAAAATATTTAACTGATTTTGTGCATGGCGTTGATGTGACGAATAGAGTTATGAAAATTTCTGAAGTTTTATTTAATGGAAATGTTGAAAGTTTAGAGAGAGATGAATTTGAAGAGGTTTTTTCTGATGTATTGTCGTTTGAAGTAGATAAAAATGAAATACAAGATATGCTATTAGTTGATTTATTAGTTAAATCAGGGATTTGTCCTTCTAAAAGACAAGCAAGAGAGGATATACAGAACAAAGCTATTAATATTAATGGTATTATTTATTCTGATATTGAGGAAACAATAACAGAAGATAAAATATTATTTGACAATTATATAGTTATACGTCGGGGTAAGAAAAATTATTGTTTAATAAAAATTCAATAATTGTTCTTTACAATTTGTATTTAATCTGTTATAATACAATTTAATAAAGCAATATAACAAAATAAAATGGCTAAAAAGACAAAATCTAAAGAAGTGTCTACTTCAGACCTAGATAGTGCGGTAAGAGAAATTAAAGATAGGTTTGGAGAAGGATCAATCATGGTATTAGGTGAGGCAAAGAAGGTTAATATTGGTTCAATATCAACTGGATCACCATCTCTTGATATCGCCTTAGGTGTAGGTGGTATTCCAAGAGGACGAATTATAGAAATATATGGAGCTGAATCCTCAGGTAAAACAACTTTATCATTGCATATTGTGGCTGAAACGCAAAAACAAGGAGGAACAGCAGCGTATATAGACGCCGAACATGCCTTAGATCCTGAATATGCCAAAAGAATTGGTGTGAAAATTAATAATTTATTAATTTCTCAGCCTGATCATGGGGAACAAGCTTTAGAAATTATTGAAGCTTTAGTTCGTTCAAACTCAATTGATTTAATCGTAGTTGATTCTGTTGCTGCTTTAACGCCGATAGCTGAAATTGAAGGCGAGATGGGTGATCAACAAATTGGTTTGCAAGCAAGATTGATGAGTAAGGCTTTAAGAAAATTAACAGCATTAGTAGCAAAGGTAAATACAACTATCATATTTATTAATCAAATTAGAATGAAAATTGGTATGATGGGATATGGTAGTCCAACAACAACTCCAGGAGGAAAAGCTTTGAAATTCTTTACATCCGTTAGGATTGAGTTAAAGAGAGTGGCGCAAATTAAGAAAGGGGATGATGTTGTAGGAAATAGAGTTGTAGCTAAAGTTGTTAAAAACAAGGTTGCTTCGCCATTTAAAAACGGAGAATTTAATGTTATGTTTAATGAGGGTATTGATTATTACAACGACTTAATTAACATTGCTTTTAAAAACGGCATAGTTCAAAGATCAGGAACTACCTATAGTTATGGAGACGTTAAATTAGGTGTAGGAACAAACAAAGCATCTGATTTCTTGAAAGAAAATCCAAAAGTCGCTAAAGACATTTTAAAAAATGTTAAAGAAAAATTAATTTAATATATATATAAATTTGTGAAAATGAATAAGATAAAATATGATTTAACTTTAATTATTAGAGGTGATAAAAGCTCAGAAGAAGCTCAAAAAATCTTTGATGATGTTAAAACAAAATTGGAAAAATTAAATTATACAATTGAAAAAAGTATAAATCCAGCATTAAGAGAGTTGGCTTATGAGATTAAGAAACAAACTCAAGGGCATTATGGTACTTTTGTTTTTGAAGCTGATAATTATAATAGTAGAGATATTGAAGAAATGTTTAAATTTGATGAAAATGTTTTAAGATACTTAACAGTTTTAATAAATGAAAGAATTGCAAAAGTTAGAAAGAATTTAAGAAGAAAAGAAAACAAAGAGGAAGTACCAGATACTGTAGAGAGCAAGGAGGAAGAGGTTGAAATGACTGATAATGAGGAAGAAGTAGAGAATGTAAAAGAAGAGGTTGAAGACAAGAAAGAAGTTGATTTAGAACATCTAGATGAAAAATTAGATGAGTTATTAAATAATTAATATATTTAATAAAACCTTAATTTAATATATATGAATTTAAACTTAGTTATGCTTATTGGGAGGATTACTCGGGATGCTGAGTCCAAAGTTGTTCCTAGTGGGCAAACAGTGGTTAATTTTTCTTTAGCTACTAATTCAGTCTGGTTTGATAAAAATCAACAAAAACAAGAATCAACCGAATTTCACAACATTGTTTTTTGAGGCAAAAGAGCTGAAGCCTTAGCTCCTTATCTTAATAAGGGTAAATTGGTTATGATTGAAGGCGAATTAAGAACTAGTTCTTGAGTAGGGCAAGACAATCAAAAGAAATATCGAACAGAAGTTTTTGTTAAAAATTTACAACTTGCACCTAGAGCTTCAAACGTAGAACCTTTTGAGAGCAATAAGGCTAATGAAAATACTAAAAAAGAAGAAATAGAAGAAGATTTGCCTGTTATTCAAGACGGTGACGATGTTAATCCATTCGAGGATGATTTAGAAGGAGATGAAATTCCATTCTAAAAACTTGCAATTGGGTTAAAAATGTGATATTATATGGTGAAATTAATTGATAAAAATATTTAAATCAGTTTTTAATATGAAAAAAGATATACATCCAAAATATTATCAAGCAACAGTAAAATGTGCTTGTGGTAATACCTTTGTTGTTGGTTCAACAAGTGAAAGTTTAGATACCGAAGTTTGTTCTCAATGCCATCCTTTTTATACTGGTAAATCTAAAAAATTAGATATTGCCGGAAGAGTAAACAAGTTTGAAAAGAAAGTATCTAAATCTAAAGAGTTGAAATCAAAAGCTCCAGCTAAAAAGGTTAGAGCTAAGAAAGAAACCAAAAAAACACAAAAAATCGGAGTTAAATAACTTTGGCAAAAAACTACTATCTTTTTAATGGTAGTAGTTTTTTATTTAAAAAAATGTTAATATATTTTAAAATTAAGACTTTTTTATGAGAGAAGATTTGCAAGAAAAATTACAAAATTTAAAACAGGAAAAATCAAAGATTGTTTCTAAAATGAGCGATCCAGAAGTTTTAAAAAACAAGGAAGAATATGAAGAACTAGTAAGAGGGTTAAAAGATATTGATAAATGATTATTTTATTTAGAGGATTTAGAAAGGGTTGAAAAACATATTGAAGAGGATAATTTAATGCTAGAAAATGAGATTGACGAAGAAATTATTAAAGAGGTAAATATAGATTTAAGTAAAAATATTGATAAAAAAGAAGCGATTTTAAAGCAAATAGATAAATTGATTGAAGAAGAAAGCATATCAGAGGATGATAGAATTAATAATATTATTCTAGAAGCTAGGGCAGGCACAGGCGGAGACGAAGCCGCTATATTTGCATTTGATTTGTATAGAATGTATGCTAGGTATTGTGAGAAAAAAGGTTGATCAATTGTGATTTTAGATTCAAATGAAACCACTTCAGGAGGGTATAAAGAGGTTGTGGCTGAAATAAAAGGTGAAGGATGCTATCGAGAATTAAAATATGAAGCAGGAGTTCATAGGGTTCAAAGAGTTCCTGTTACTGAAAAACAAGGGAGAATTCATACTTCTACAGCAACAATAGCAATATTGCCTAAGGTGACTGAAAAGGAGGTTGAAATCAAAGATTCTGATTTGGAGTTTGATTTCTTTAAATCTTCTGGGAAAGGAGGTCAAAATGTACAAAAAGTTGAAACAGCAGTTAGAATAAAGCATAAACCAACTGGAATTGTTGTTACTTGTCAGGTAGAAAGGTCTCAGTTGAAAAATCGTGAAATAGCTATGGGGGTTTTAAGGTCAAAATTATGAGAACAAGAAAAAGAAAAGCAAGTTGGTAATATTGAAGATACGCGTAGGTCTCAAATTGGATCAGCTAAAAGATGCGAGAAAATACGAACGTATAATTTCCCTCAAGATAGGATTACTGATCATAGATTAGGCGAGAATTTTCATGGAGTTGAGTCAGTTATGCAGGGAAACATTGAAAATATACTAGAAGCAATGAAAAAGCTAGATGATCCTGATTTTGTTGTTCAAGAATAAACTATTGATTTATTCATGTTTATATGGTATAATACCCATATCAAAATCGGTAAAGCCCGTGTTTTTTATCTACGATACAAAACATAATAACCGTGGGCTTGTTTAATAAAATTATATAAAAAAATATAATGGAAATTGATCAAAAAAAGATTCAAGATATGATGCAAAGTGGTTTGCATTATGGTCATAAAAAAAATAAAACTCATCCAAAAGCAGCTAAATTTGTTTTGCCGACCAAAAACAATATTGAGGTAATGAATTTAGAGATAACTTATACTAATTTAATGAGAGCTAGCGAGATGATTCAAAACGTTATTAATAATAATGGTTTAGTTTTATTTGTTTCTACATTGCCTTCAGCTAGAGATTGTATCAAAGACATTGCTAAATCTTTCAACCAACCTTATGTTGTTAATCGCTGAATTGGTGGTTTGTTAACTAATTACAAGACAATTAGTGAAAGAGTAAAACATTATGTTGAAATGAAAAAGAAATTTAATGACGGAGAGTTTGAAAAATATACCAAGAGAGAACAAGTTAAAATAGAAAGTGAATTGGAAAAATTAGAAGAAAAATTTGGAGGTTTGGTCAATATGCATAAAAAACCAGAGTTGGTTTTTGTAATTGATCCTCGATATCATAAGACAGCGGTAATTGAAGCTAATTCAAGTCATATGGATGTAATTGCTATTTTAGATAATGATGATGATCCAACAAAAATTACATGTCCAATACCAGCAAATGATAGTTCGGTTTCATCTATTAGTTATATTTTGGGTGAAATAAAATCAAACGTCAAAATCAAAAATTCTATTTAAACAATCTATTAAACTTTTTATTATGGAAGCAATGGATTTAATAAAACAATTAAGAAATGAAACAGGGGTATCAGTCATGGACTGTAAAAGAGCTTTAGATAAATCAGGAAATGATATTGAGAAAGCTAGAATTATTTTAAAAGAAGAAGGGCTAGCTAAGGCTGATAAAAAAGCAGAAAGAGAAACCAAGGCAGGAGCTATAGCTACTTATATCAGTGATGATGGTAAAAAAGGATCAATAGTTGAATTTAGATGTGAAACAGATTTTGTAGCCAAGAATGAAGAATTTATTCAATTAGCGAATGATATTTCTAAAATAATTTGTGATACTAATCCTACAAATGTTGAAGATTTATTAAAAAAGACAAATGAAAAAGGTGAAAGTGTTGATGAATTGATTAGAAATTTAGTTGCAAAAATTGGTGAAAAAATGGAAGTAGCTCGTTTTGAAATTATTAATACTGAAGGATATTTAAGCTCATATATTCATGCTGGAAATAGATTAGGTGTTTTATTAGAAATGAAATCTAGTGAAGATGTATGATCAAATGACAGTGCTAAAGAATTGATTAGTGATATTGCCATGCAAGTAGCAGCTATGTCACCAATAGCGGTTGTTCCAGAAGATTTATCAGAAGAAGATGTTAAAAATGTTAAAGAATATATTGAAGAAGAATTAACTAAAGAG
>CAZDQI010000004.1:0-10571 GCA_964507765.1 uncultured Candidatus Saccharibacteria bacterium | reverse complement strand
GCCAGAAGAGATTAAAGTTAAAATTAGAGAGGGAAGAATTCAAAAAAGATTTTCTGAAATTTGTTTAAGTTTTCAACCTTTTATTAAGAACGACTCTTTAACTGTTAGTAAACTATTAGAAGAAAAAGGAAAAGAGTTAAATGCAAGTATTAATATTGTCGGGTTTATAAGATACCAAATTTAATATTATGTTTGATTATTGACTTTTATTAACTTTAACATTGGGAATTATTGGATTATTTGTTATTGTTAATAAAAATATACATAAAGGTAAAGATACAGAAGAAACAGAAACTAAAAATAGTATTTTAAGAATTAAGAATGTTAATGTTGAAGAAATAGAAAAGAAATTTGTATTAGCACTTGAAAAAGCTTTGAAAAGATTAAGAGTTTTAGTGTTGAGAACAGATAATGGATTAAGTAAGTTCTTGAAAAAAATACGATCTCAAAAAAATGAAAAAGATATATTTTCTTTTAGTAAATTAACTAGTTATGAAGTTGTATCTGATTCAGACAGAGAGACAACGAGAATATTAGAAATTAATTATTTGGAAAGCGTTAAAAGTAATCCAAATATTGACAATTATTTGAAATTGGCAGAATTGTATATGAATTGTAAAGATTTTAATTCGTGTCATGCGCTATTGTATAAAGCATGGGAATTAGATAAAAGCAATGATAGATTATTGAAGATGTTGAAAGATTTAAGAGATATTGAAATTAAAAAAACAATGTAACTTTTTTAAGTTACATTATGCCGAGATAGCTCAATGGTAGAGCAACGGTTTTGTAAACCGTAGGTTGAAGGTTCGAGTCCTTTTCTCGGCTCATACCACTTAATATGGACAGATGACGGAGTAGTCAAACGTGACGGACTGTAAATCCGTTGGCTTCATGCCTACATAGGTGCAAATCCTATTCTGTCCACATATGTTGCCGGAGTGGCTTAGTGGTATAGCACGTCATTGGTAATGACGAGATCGAGAGTTCGATTCTCTCCTCCGGCTCATAAAAAGCATAATAAAGGTCTAAATATATTTACTAAAAACTAATATTTATATATGAAAAAGGAAGTTATAGCAAAAATGCAATGCAGTGAATGTAAGGATATTAATTATTACACTCATAAAAATAACAAAGCCAATAAAACTAAGTTAGAGTTGAAAAAATACTGTCCTAAATGTAAAAAACATACTACTCACAAGCAAATGAAAAAGTAGCAATATATTTGTTACTTTTTTGCTTGCTTGAGATGTTAAACTAGGGGTGTAGCTCAATTGGCAGAGCAGCGGTCTTCAAAACCGAAGGTTGTAGGTTCGACTCCTATCACCCCTGCAAAACCCTTGACTTTTGTTAAGGGATTTTTAATTTGCAAAATATATGGGAAATGTGGTATAATATCCATAACAAAGATAGTTAAAATTAAAATATGAAAAAAATTATTACACTTGGGATCAATCTTAACGATGAGCATAAAACAAGGCTTGAATCAATCGGAGAATTAATTATTCAAGAAAGTCCAGAATCTGTTGAAGATTTTTTGTCAAAAACCGAAGGAGCGAATGTAATTTTTAGTGATAACGGGTTTTTATTAGATAGTCTTCCAAAATTAAAAAATGTTTTTGTTACGTATCCCTATGTTGAGTTAGGTATTTTTAATACTGAAGAGCTTGAAAAAAATGGAGTGCAAATTGCAAATTCACAAGGCGGCAACAGAGATTCAATTGTTGAATGGGTGATGTTTATGATTTTATCATTATTTAGGAAATTTATACCAATGGTTAGAGCCACTAAAAATTTTCCTGTTGAACTGCAAGAAACTCTAGTTAATAAAAAAGTTTTAATTGTTGGACATGGTAGTATTGGTAGTCAGGTTGGAAAATTATGCGAAGCATTTCATATGAATGTTGCTTTTTTTGAAAGAGGGGAGAATCTATCAGAAAAATCAAAAGATGCTGATTTAATTATTAATTCTCTCAATTGCAATACTAGTAGTAAGAACTTATTAGATGAATCATTTTTTATGAATTTGAAAAAAGGTTCATATTTTATAACTTTTTCTAGGCCATACACTTATGATATTAATGGTTTAATTAAATCAATTGAAGCTGGAGTTGTAGCAGGTGCTGCTATTGATTGTGATCCAGAAGAATTCGGCGACACAACAAATGAATTTTATCAAAAATGTTTAGGTTGTGAAAAAATACTGGTTACACCACATATGGCATTTTCTACAAAACAAGCAGTTATAAATGGTAGGGAAATCGCAATTCAAAATATTGAAGCATTTATTAAAGGAAGATCTCAAAATATTCTTCAAAAGACATAAGACATTTTGAGAATCAAATTTATAAAGATTAGACAAATATTTCTATAACTTAACAATATTCACCTCATTTCTCATAAATAAAGTTCTAGCTTTCTCTAGCTACTCCTGCTTTCTATTGACTAACATATTTTTTTTGTTTTTGGTTAAAAAGGTTAAAATTTATATGATGGTTTATATATTAAATTAAAACAATGATCAACAAAGACGAATGAATAAAAATAAAAAAAAGTGAATTCTTTACTTTTTATTCGTTAGGCCAAGAAATAAAAGATAAAACATATTTTAATAAATGTGATAAGCATGTTAAAAAAATATGCAAATTGTTTAAACTTGATTTTAAAAAAATTAAAAATTTTGAATATTGTATATTACCAAGCAAGGATGAATATAAAAGAATTCTTGGCCGGAGTTCATCAGGTGAGACAAAAAAGAATTGTATATACTCGCTTCATTTGTTTCATCCGCACGAGATTGCACACGCTATTGTTGGTAAATTTTTAGGATATGCAAGACCAAAAATTTTTTCAGAAGGAGTAGCGGTTTTTTTAGGGTGAAATAATTCTGGTCCAGTATGACGTTCAAAGCCGTTAAAATTTTGACTTAATAAATATTATAAAAAAATAGATATAGAGCTTTTATTGGCTGATTTTAGTAAATTTGATGGAATTGTTAGCTATCCTGTTTCTGGATGTTTTGTTGGTTTTTTGATTGAAAAATTTAATGCTATAAAATTTAAAAAACTGTATAAACAAATGGGGATTAATAAAGCTTTAGAAGACCAAAAGAAAATTATTGAAAAAATTACAGGTGTTTTATTTAAAGATCTTATAAAACAATTTTATGATTTTTATGATTTAAAATAAGTGAGTTTTATAATAGCAAAAATATTGTCTTTATTGCAAAAATTTGTTAAAATAGGATTTAATTAATTATTAAGAAATTTTTGTGAAAAAGAAGTCATTTACTTTAGTTGAATTAATGATAGCGGTAGGTATAATAGTGGTTATTAGTGCTGTTGTTGTTTTTACGTTAAATCCGTCAAGGCTTCTTGCTAATTTTAGAGATTCAAAAAGATCAAAAGATGTTATATCTGCTCATAAAGCAATTAATTTTATAGAAGGTTGGAATGTTGATTCTTTAAGTTATGGAGATCCAACTAAGGTATATATTTCGATTCCTTCTGATTTTTCTGATTGTAGTGATATTGTTGATGATTTGCCTGATTTAAATGATGGATTTAATTATGCTTGTAGCAACGAATCAAATTATACTAAAACAGATGGTAATGGATGATTGCCTATTGATTTTGAATTGGAAAATACTAGTTATTATTTAACAAGTTTGCCAATTGATCCTATAAATGATACTAATCATTTTTATTCTTATTTTGCATCAGATGGTTATGAAATAATGTCTATATTAGAAAACTCAACTGATGAAACAACGGTGTCTGAAAGTGAGAGAAATGATATTTTTTTATTGGGATCTCCAAATAGGCAGAGTCATATACCAATAATTTTAAGTAGTTCAGAAACATCTTTACCTGAAGATTTAGATTCGTTAGTTGCACATTGATTATTTGATGGTGAAGGAACTGATGTTTTAGACCACTCTGGTAATGGCCATAGGGCTACTTTAAAAAGAACGGGCCAAAGAGAGCAACTTGCTAGTGGCAAATATGTTGCATATTATAGATTAGAAAGTGATTATGATAGGATAAGGGGTTATTATAATGATGGAGAGGATTGAGTCCAAAATTATGATATGTCTTCATGAGATGAAGTGACTTTAATTTCTTGAGCAAGAATTAATAGTGAAGGAGGTAGCTTTGATCAAGTCATTTTTGGAGAATTGAATAGATATGGCCCGGAAGGTTTTATAAATTTACATAGGATTAGTGGAAGTAGTACTAGTTTGAGGTTAAGATATACCAAAGGAACTTCTAGTAATTATGAATATGAAGTGACTGAGAATTTTTTTAATGATTTTGACGATCAGTGATTGCATATAGCAATTACAATTGATTTTGTTTCGGCAGAGTATAAAACATATAGGAATGGAGTTTTATTCAGTGAACATACCTTAACAACGCCAGTTAGGCCAGCTAATACTAAAAAATGTATTGGGTGTGAGCATATAACTTCTTCGGTGAGAACTTTAAAAGATGGATATATGGGTGAATTTCAATTACATAATGGTCTTGTTCCAGAAGAGTCTCTTTTAGAACACTATAATGAAACTAAAAGTGATTATGGGTATTAATTTAAAAAAACCACTTGATTTTTTTTGAAAAAGTTGTTAAAATATACATAACAAAAAAATAAAAACAAGATATGAGGAACTTAGGCAAGATATTAATTATTAAGCCGCCTCGTGATTGTTGGAGTAATGGCTACTTTGTTTGTAAAGGCAACAACGAGAGGAGCTTAAACAAAACAACTTTATACTCCTATAAAAATAAACTTATTGCTAATCAGGAGAGAATACAAAATGGATTTAAAAATTTAACAGAGACATTAAAAACAATTGGGTTTGACGTCTCTGTTTTTAATTTTCCAAAAGAGCTTAAAACAAAAACAGGAAAACATTCTGATGGTGTATTTGTTAGAGATGTTGGATTTATGTTTAGAGATTATTGGTTTCAATCAAATTTTAGTGTGAAAGCAAGGAGACTAGAGGCAAAAGTTTATTCAAAATATATAAAAAAGAGATTTAATAAAAAAATTATTATATTGCCTAAAAACGCTTTTATTGAGTTTGGAGAAGTTTATTATTTAGAAACTTGTGAAGGGTCTTTTTACTTTGGTGGTCTGTCGAGAGCAAATAAAAAAGGACATGAATTTGTAAGAAGAATAATTAAACCCGATATATTTTGTTTAATAAAATCTAATGGATATCATTTTGATACTGTATTTTCCCCAGTTCTTAATAGTAGAAATAAATTAATTGCCTTAATTGTAGCTAAAGATATGATAACAAAAGAAAGTTTTAAAAAGTTAAAGAAATTGAAAATAAAAATAATATGTGTTGATAAAAAAGACTCTTGTAGCGATGATGGCTTAGGGAGTTATGCAGTTAATTGTTTAGTCGGCAAAGGAGTACTAATAAGTGGTGCTCCTTTTTTTACGCGTAATGTTGAAAAACAATTAAAAGATTTAGGTATAAAATTTTATGTTGTTTCATTGCCTGATTTTAATTTATCGGGCGGCTCAGTTCATTGTTTAACCAATGAAATTAATTAATATATTATTTTGACTTTTTTTTGTTTTTTGTGTATATTAATAGTAGATTAAAAAAATAATTAAATAAGATTTATGAATAAAAACAATAGATTTTTATTAATTGTTGTTGTGTTGCTTTTATTTGGCATTATTTATTTTATAGGTATTAATGTTTTGAAAGACACGAAAAAAGGAGCTTTAGATAAGACTAAAGGAATAATGATTCTTATAGAGTATAAAGATACAGTTGGTTTAACTAATTTTGTAAATGAAATGCAAAAAAGAGATATTTATAGTCTTTTACAGGTTGATTCTGAATTCGTTGAAGCTAATTGTGATACTATTAAAAAACTAACCGATTATAATGTAGAAATAGTAGCGGCCAATATTCAAGATCCGTTTTGAGGTATTCCATATGAAACTCAAAAATCGCGAATTATTGAAATGAAAGACAAAATTGAATCATGTACAGGAAAGCCAATAAGAATAATTAGTTCTAGATATATGGCTTCAGATTTAAATACAATTAAAATAGCAGAAGAGTTAAATATTCCTTATGTTGTTGCTAGAGGGACTACAGATAGTAAAGCGACAGTTTATAGCATAGAAGGATATAACACCAAGGTATTATCAATATCTAATATACCTAAGGTGCAGTATAAATATGGTTCGTTATGTGATTATTCTTATTATGAAAGAAGTGGAACACCAGAAGATATGAAGGCTGAATTAATGAGATCTATAGAACCATTAACGAGCAAAGAAAAAGAGAGATATGGTCAATATCAACGTGTAACACCAGTAAGTCATACCAATATTGGTGGTTATTTAAAACCATGAATGAATATGTGAATTGATTTTTGGGATACAACTAAATCTGAGGTTGAATGAGTTGATTTAGATGCGTTTATGGAAAATTCTGATTGGACATTACCGGAATGGCAATTACCAATTAATAAAAATGCGCCTTATACTCCAGAAAAAATAAGGCCATTAACTCCTTATGAGGAAGTTGAAAAGGTAACCAATCCTTGTCGTGTTGATTTGTTGCCTTATAATAATTAATAAAATAAAATAGATATTATGAAAGTATTAAAATTTGGGGCGATTTGATGTCCGGGTTGTATAATTATGAAACCAAGATGAGAAGAAATAGAAAAAGAGAATTCTTGGTTAAATACAGAGTATTATGATTATGATAATAACAAAGAGAAATGCGATGAATATGGTATTAAAGATGAATTACCAGTTTTTATATTCTTAGATAAAAATGGGGATGAAATTATGCGTTTAACAGGAGAGGTTGAAAAAGATAAATTAATAGATATTATTAACCAAAATAAAGAAAAGTAATTATGAAAAGAATTTTTGGTGTCATTGGTTTGGTATTTTGTTTAGTTTTATCAAATTTTAATTTTGTAAAAGCTGAAAATAAATTAAAACTATATTTTTTTTATGGTAATGGTTGTCCTCATTGTGCTCAAGAGGAATTATATTTAGATACAATAAAACATAGTTACAATATTGATATTCAGACTTTTGAAATTTATAATAACCAAAACAATGCTTTGTTATTACAAGAAGTAGCTCAAACAATGAATATACAATCATTAGGCGTTCCATTATTAGTCATAGGAGATCAATATATTGTTGGTTATGGACCTGGAACATCTGATGAAATAAATTCTAAAATAAAATATTGTTTATCCAATGAATGTGTTAATGTTGTAGGTAAAATCATAGATCCTGACAGTGTGGTTGAAACAACTACGACTAAAGTTTCTCAAAACGAAAATACTGATAGTAAAATCGTATCATTGCCATTTATAGGAGAAGTGGATATATATAGCTTCTCTTTGCCGGCAGTTACTGTTTTGCTTGGGTTTTTAGATGGATTTAATCCTTGTGCTATGTGAGTGCTGTTGTTTTTAATTACGCTATTATTAGGAATGCAAGATAGAAAAAAAATGTGAATTTTAGGTATTAGTTTTATTGTTGTATCGGCTTTAGTATATTTTATATTTATATCAGCTTGATTAAATTTAATATTATTCTTAGGGTTTATTGGGTTTGTTAAGATTATTATTGGTATGGCAGCTTTGTTTTTTGGGGTGTATAATATAAGGGAGTATTTTACTAATAAAACTGGTGCATGTAAAATTACAGGAACAGAGAAAAAACAAAAAATATTTCAAAAATTAAAAAAAATTGTTTTGCAAAATAATTTTTGATTAGCCTTGTTAGGTATTGTAATTTTGGCTTTTATGGTTAATTTAGTTGAATTGGTTTGTTCAGCTGGACTACCAGCTATTTATACCCAGGTATTGGCTTTAAATAATTTATCCAAAGCCCAATACTATATGTATATTTTATTATATATATTTTTCTTTATGTTGGACGATTTGTTTGTATTTTTTGTATCGATGACAACATTAAGAATAACAGGAGTAACAACTAAATATACAAGATATTCAAAATTAATAGGAGGGATTTTGATGTTTATAATAGGTGTTTTATTAATATTTAAACCAGAACTTCTTATGTGGGGATAGGGGGTTGACAAATGTTTATTATTTGCTATAATATAATTATGAGCATATGCTCATAATAAGTCGAATAGATTTAACAATTATTTAAATTTATTATTATGCCTAATTTTGATGGAACTGGTCCTAATGGTGAAGGCCCATTAACTGGTCGTGGCGCAGGAGATTGCGGAACTCCAAGAGGAGGTAGAAGAGGGTTTTGAGGAAGATGTTTTAGACGATGAAGCCCTTTTTGTCGAAGAGCTCCACAAGCAATAGATGAAAAAGAAGCCTTAAAGCAAGAAATAGAAGACACTAAAGATTATTTAGAATCCTTAGAGGAAGAGGAAAAAAATATTGATAAGGAATAAAGTTTTGTTATGCCTAGACCTAGACTTCGTCGATATATTGGTTATCGACATAACAATTATCATTTTAAGCCTCAAGGAATACCTCTTAGGTTGTTAAAAGAAATTTCTTTGTCTGTTGATGAGTTGGAATCTTTAAGGTTGAAACATATTAAAGATTTAGATCAAGAAGAAGCTGCTAAAATAATGAAAGTATCAAGATCAACTTATCAAAGAATCTTGTATTCAGCTTGTAAAAAGGTTACCAGGGCTTTAGTTAATGGCTATGCTATTAAGATTGATAAAAAGATGGAATAGAGATATTCCATCTTTTTTATTGGATTGTTTTTGTTGCAAATATTTGATATTATGTATGTATAAATATTTTTATTATGAAGAGGATTATATATATTTCTAGTTTAATATTATTAGCTTTGTCTGTTCATAATTCTTATGCTCAAGCAAGTTTTTTTGATGATTTATGAAATATGATAAAAGGAGGGAAAATATCAATAGAGACAACAACAAGTACAACAACTACTACGGTGAATAATATACAGAAAATACCAAACAATGTTTTATGTTTTCGTAGTCATTTAAGCGTTGGTAACGAGAATCAAGATGTATGAAATTTACAGCAGTTTTTATATGAAAAGGGTTTTTATAAAGAAGGTTTAATTACAGGGTATTTTGGGCCATTAACTAAAAAAGCAGTTATTAATTTTCAAAATTATTATTATGAAGATGTGTTGGCACCTTTAGGGTTAAGATATGCTACTGGTTATGTTGGTAATTCTAGTTTAAAGAAATTAAATATATTAACAGGCTGTAGTGTGTCTAATAACGAAAGTAACAATAATATATTTCTTCCTGATTTTGAAAATATTAATTTAGATAAAAATGATAATGCAAAAAAATTACCAGATTTAGTAATATCTGATTTTTCTCCAAAAAATTGAAATGAATTATTATCGTTTGATAAAGAAGCTTGAAAATGTAGAACAGAGAATAAATGCACTTCTTATACTTCAGGATATAATAAAGCTTGGGTTACAGAAAAAAATATGGGGTCATTGAAATCAGGAAAACATATAATAGCTTTGTATATTAAAAGATCCGAGTCTTTGTTTGGAAAAGATTCAGATTATTATCCAATGGATATAATAATGGCTGATGAATTAAGTGCTGGCGAAGAAAAGACGTATGAAATTAATTTGCCTTTATTAACTTTTTGTTATGATAGCAATAGACTTGATGATTATCGAGTTGTTAAGGTTGTAATTTATAATCAAAGTGGTTTAAATTCAATAAAAACAATTAATGATAATGCTGAAAAAGCTGATAAAAATGAAATTTATCTTGATTTAGTTGAAGCGTATGCTGAATCAGGAATAAAAAAATTGTCACCTTTTGAAGATACTAGTTTGTACAAAAAAATGGAATCTTTTAAAAACAATTCTAGTCTATCTGATTATGTTGGTTTTGAAGAATTAAATGTTTTGAATAATAATTATTTACTTGACTTTAAGTGTGGAATTAAGACAAAAAATACAGATAATTATGGAAACATAACACAGATATATAGGGTAGCTCAAGAGCCTTGAACTGGTGGTGCAAAATGTATAAAGGGAGAGGGTGAATTTTCGTTAGAAGAGTGCTTGAATATTGGCCATTCAAATTATTTATTTAATATGTTCTTATCAAAAGGAGTAGAACCTTTCCCGCCTAATCAAACTTACTATTATTGTAACCAATTAACAGGTAAGTGTGTTGATATTCGATATACCTTGAAAAATAAATCTGGTGGTGTTTGTGGTTATTATAAAGGTCCTTATAAATATTATAATGCTGAAGGTGGTGGTATTAACAATGATTGTTCTAAAGAATGTTCTAGGGATTTATCTTTTTTCAAAAATTATCAGGTTAATTTTAATGATCTTTTTTCTTGTCACCCAGTTTTTTATAATAATTTTTCTATTACCAATAAAAGTACAGCAGCTTCTGGTGTTATTACTACTACCACAGATGCACCAGAGCCTATTGTAAGAACAGGCGATGTCTGTTATAGGTGTAGTCATTCACATTATGAAGGACAACAATGCGTTGCTGTTACTTCTGGATGCGATAGCAGTGATTATTATTCTGTTGA
>CAZDQI010000003.1:0-24350 GCA_964507765.1 uncultured Candidatus Saccharibacteria bacterium | reverse complement strand
TTTAAACATATATTATGCCTCAATCATTCATAATTAATGGTGGAAAATCACTAAAGGGAAGTATAGATGTTTTTGGTAGCAAAAATGCTACTACCCCAATTCTTTCAGCATCATTACTTTCAAAAGAACCAAGTATAATATCTAATATCCCCTTAATTCAAGATGTTTTAAATCTTTTAAATATTATTGAAAGTTTAGGAGCTAAAGTTACGTGAATTGGTCCAAAAACTGTAAAAATTGATCCATCAGATTTAAATTTAAAGCATCTTGATCAAAAACTAATTAAAAAAATTAGATCTTCTGTTTTATTAATAGCACCATTATGCGCCCGTTTTAAAAATTTTCAATTAATGCAACCTGGTGGTTGTTTAATTGGAGTTCGACCTGTTGATACTCATTTCGAAGCATTAGCCGATTTAGGACTTGAAACAAAATCAAACAATGGGTTTTATCATTTTAAATACAATCCAACTAAAACAAAACAAGAAGTTATTTTAAAAGAATTCAGCGTTACAGCTACTGAAAATGTTCTTATGTTAGCTTCAACCTTACCTCAAACAACAATTATTAAAATAGCTGCTATTGAACCTCATGTATTAGATTTAGTTTCATTTTTAAACAAAATGGGGGCTAAAATAAAACACCTACCAAATCATTCTTTTGAAATTACTGGTAATCCAAATCTCAAAGGTGTTAAAAAACATGACATTATACCTGATCCAATTGAAGCAGGTAGCTTTATTATCCTCGGGGTTGCTTGTAAAAGCAATTTAAAAGTAAGAAATGTAAGAATTGATCATTTAGAAATTGTATTTAAAAAATTAAAAGAATTTAATGCTAAATTTAATTTTGAATTGCAAGATAAGCAAAAGAAACTATATACGGTTGAAATATTACCTTCTGATATAAAAGCTGTTTCAAAAGTTCAAACATTACCATATCCTGGTATTCCAACTGATTTACAATCAATTTTTGGTGTTTTAGCTACTCAAGCCAATGGCACAACTATAATTCAAGACCCAATGTATGAAGGTAGATTAAAATATGTTGATGAATTAATTAAAATGGGAGCTAATGCTATTATCGCTGATCCTCATAGGGCTTTAATTGTTGGACCAACCCCATTATATGGTCAAGAAATAACATCTTTTGATTTAAGAGCTGGTATGTGTTTAATTATTGCTGCTTTAATTGCTAAAGGCCAATCAAAAATCAATAATATTTATCAAGTTGACCGTGGCTATGAGAAAATAGATGAAAGATTAAAACTTATCAATGCTGATATTAATCGAGTTGACAATTAGGATTTTTTAAAGTAAACTACCTCTAATTAACTAAATTTTAAATTACTATTGTGTTTATACGAAAATTAGGCATTGATCTTGGAACAGCCAATACTGTTGTCTTTGTTCCTCAAAAAGGAATTATTATTAATGAGCCTACGGTTGTTGCTGTTTCTACAGATAACAATCAAGTTTTAGCTATTGGTAATGATGCTAAAGACATGGTTGGTAGAACTCCAGAATTAATTAAAACATACAAGCCATTAAAAGATGGTGTTATTGCTGATTACAAAATTACCAAAGCTTTATTACATTACTTTGTTAGCAAAGCATTAGGAAACCTTCGATTTGTTAAACCAGATATTATTATATCTGCCCCATGTGGAATTACTTCTACTGAAAGAAGGGCAATTGTTGATGCTGCTAAAGAAGCAGGAGCTAAAAATGTTTTTGTTGTTAAAGAGCCTATACTAGCTGCTTTAGGTGCTAATATCCCTATCAACGAAGCTTCTGGTAATATGGTTGTAAATATAGGTGGCGGTACCGCTGAAATAGCTGTTATTTCTTTAGGCGGTATTGTTTCTTATGCATCTATCCGTGTTGCTGGTAATAAAATGGATGCTGCTATTACTGACTATATCAGAAAAAAATACAATATTGCTATCGGAGAAAGAACTGCTGAAAATATTAAAATTAATATTGGTTCGGCTGTAACAGTTAAAACAAAAGATGAATATGAAATTACTGGTGGAGATCTTTCTGAAGGATTACCTAAAAATTTAAATATTAATTCTAATGAAGTAGCTGAAGCTTTAACTAATGTATTAAAAGAAATGGTACAAGCTATAAAAAATGTTTTATCTGAAACACCACCAGAACTAGTTGCTGATATTATGCAAAGAGGTATGTTTTTGACTGGTGGCAGTGGCTTACTTAAAAATTTAGACACATTAATAACTCGAGCTACTGGTGTTCCTGTTTATGTTGCTGACGATGCTTTGTTTTGTGTTGCTAAAGGCACTGGTATCATATTAGAAAATCTTGATTTGTATAAGCGTAGTTTAATGAACTATAAATAAAAATTATGGATCTTTTATTAAACAATTTAGTAAAAAGTTTTTTAATAGAAAGATTAAAAGATGATACTAATTTAAGTCAAAGTTTACTTTTTTGAGGAGAGTCTGATTTAGGCAAATTAACAACTGCCAAAATGTTTGCTAAAAGTATTTTATGCAGTAATCATAAATTAGGCGGCTGCAATACTTGTGAAAATTGTAAAGCAATAGATAATAATTGACATCCAGATTATCTGCTCATAAATAGCAATAATGATACCATTGTTGTTGATGATACTTCTCCAATATTTAAATTCTTTTTATACAAACCCCAATTAGGGAAAAAAAGAATATTAATAATAAACGATTGTGAGAAACTAAATCTATCTACCCAATCATCTTTATTAAAACTTCTAGAAGAGCCTAAAAATGATTTTTTAATTATTCTTGTTTCTACTAATCCTCAAAAATTACTTAAAACAATTAGATCTAGAATTATACCAATTCGCTTTACCAAACCATCCAAAAAAGATTTATTAGATTTTATTGAGAAAAAATATCAAAAAAATATTAAGAATTTAGAATATTTAATTAATTTATCTGAAGGTAAACCAGCAAAATTAATTAATTTTATTGAAAATCAAGAGGCGTTAAAAATAAAAGAAAACAATGTTCAAATATATAAAAATATATTAAAAGGAAATTTTGTTCAGCAATCAAATATTATTAAAAATATTGTTTCGAATTTAAAAGAAAAAGATGAAGAAAAAAATCTTTCTAAAAAGAATTACTTAAAAAATATTGTAAATGATTGATTAAGTTTTATAGAAAATGATTTATGCTCTTCAATTCAAAACAAAGAAGATTTAAAAAAGAAACAAAAACAATTTAAAAACGCATTACAATTATTACAATATATAGATGCATATAATGCTAATTATCGATTACTACTTGAAACATTTTGTTTAACAACTTTCTAAATTATATATATGGATCAAACTATACAAACAATTATTAAAAAAATTATTAAAAGAGCAACTGATCTTTATTTAAAAGACAGATCAATTTTAAACATTGATAACGAGCCTTTTGATAATGAATATTTTAATAAAAAAACAGGTGTTTTTATTGAACTAGTTGATAATGGAGAAACTGTCGCTGCTTTTGGAAACGTTATACCTGAATTAAGCCTTTTAAATAACTTAATATTTGTATTAATTAGTACCATCGAATCACTTGATGAAGAATATATGGAAAAATTAAAAAACAATGAATTAACAATTAAAATTTGAACTGTTAATAGTCATTTAAATTTAAAAAATAAGTCTGAGAGAGAAAAAATTCATGGTATTTCGTCTGGTAAACCAGGTATTATTATTAATAAAAATGATGAACAAACTTATTGTTATTTACCAAGTATATGAAAAGAAACAAGTGACCCAATATATATTTTAGAAAATCTATCTCTTAATGCTAATTTAAACAAAGATGATTGAAAAGAAAATGATATTGATTTAATTACATTTCAATCAGATGTAACAATCATAAATTAATGTTATGGAAATAATAACTGATCCAAAAAATAAAATACTTACCAGTAAAACAAAAGAAATAGAACATATTAATTCTGAAATAAAAAAACTAGCTAATGATATGTTTGAAACTATGCTCAATAACAATGGGGTAGGGTTATCAGCCAATCAAGTTGGTTATCCTTTATCATTAATTGTTTTTACTGATCCAGAATATTCAAAGAAATATATTTTAATTAATCCTAAGATTATAAATACATCGGAATCATTATGCACCATGGAAGAGGGTTGCTTAAGTTTACCAAATACTTGAGGTATAGTTACTCGTCCTGAAAAAATATCTTTGGAAGCTAAAAATATTGAAGGTAAAAAAATCAAATACAAATTTAAAGATATTTTAGCTAGAATTGTGCAACACGAATTAGATCATTTATCTGGTGTTCTATTTACTGAAAAGACAAAAGAAACATATAAACAACCTAAACAAACAAACAATGAATATTAGCTTTTGAGGTAATTCTAATTTTTCAAAATTAGTATTAGAAAATTTAATTAAAAATGATTTTATACCAAACCTAATTGTTACTTTTTCCCCTAAAGAATTTGGTAGACTTAAAGAATTAAAACCAAATCCAGTTGAAGAAATAGCAAGAGAAAACAATATTGAAATAATATATTTTGATAATTTTGAAGAGCAAGAATTAAGAGATATTTTAAAATCAAAAAAAGTAGATGTTGGTATTATTGCTTCCTTTGGCAAAATAATTCCTAAAAAAATATTAAAAGTTTTTCCTTTTGGTTTAATTAATGTTCATCCATCATTACTACCAAAATACCGTGGTTCAACCCCCATTCAATCAAGCATAATTGAAGGAGATATTACTACCGGTACAACCATATTTATTATTGATGAAGAAATGGATCATGGCCCAATTATTGGCCAAATTAGTACAGAAATTTCAATAGAAGACACCTATAAAACTCTTGAAGAGAAATTAGCTATTCTTGGATCAAAATTAATCATTAATTTATTGCCAAATTATTTAAATCAGGAAATATCTATCAAACCACAAGAAGAAGATTTGGCTACTTATACCAAAAAATTCTTTTTTAAAGATTGCCATTTAACCTGAAACCAGCCATCAATAAAAATATATAATCTCATACGCGCTCTTAATCCTGAACCTGGTGTTTATAGCTATTTTCAAAAGAATTCAAAAAATATATTATTAAAAATAAATAAAATAGATCTATTAAAAGACTCAAATATTTTAGAAGAATTAAATCAAAAATATTCAACCTTATCTTGAGGTTCAATTGTTCAATATGAAAAAAGGTTTTTTGTAAAAACATTGGATAGTTTTATTGAAATAATTACTGTTCAGCCTGATGGCAAAAAACCAATGCCTTTCTCAGATTTTTACAATGGCAATCAAATAACTGAATTAATTTAAAAAAGAAGGAAATATCCCTTCTTTTAATTGTAGCCCTAAGGAGAATCGAACTCCTATTACCAGATTGAGAATCTGATGTCCTAACCATTAGACGATAGGGCCATGTAAAAATATTTTAGCACATTTTTTTTAAAAATAAAGTGAGCACTTGATATTTTTAAATTTATTGTATAAAATATACCTATAAATTTATTATTATGACTAATTTTCAAATTAGAACATTTAGAATATTAACATTTATCCTTGCATCAATTGCAACCTTGTTTTTGTTTATTCTTTTTTTTCAAAACAAACCTCTAACACCATTAATATTACACTATATATATAGTTTTGGTGATTATGTTGCTAATAGAAATACATTAATATATATCTCTGCTGGTATATGGTCTATTATCTTACTTAATTTATACCTAGCTAAAAAATTAAAATTAAATTTTAAATCATTATATGATTTAATTTATGTTGCCAATATATTTATTTCCTCATTCTTTTTAATTTTATCTTTACAAATATTTTTAAACAATATCTAAAATGCTAAGAAAAAATTTAATTTTAATATTATCTTTTGTTTTTTTGTTTTTGTCTTTTGGCTCTGTAAAAGCAGAATGTCCTTTAAATTTAAACAATCTCTCAATTGCTAACCAAACAAATGAAGATAAAGCTGATATTATTAGGCTACAATCAATCTTGTATATCAATGATTTGTATGACGGACCAATAACTGGTTATTATGGAAAATTAACAACTGCTGCAATTAATAATTTAAAAAAACAATACAATCTTAACCAAGATGGTATTGTCGATAAAGATATTATTAATATTATATGTTCAAATTACACCTTATGTCCCTTTAAATCAAATCTAGAAAACCCAAGCGAATATCCTAAAAAAGAAATTAAATTTGTTCAATATTTTTTAAGATCAATACCTAATATTTATCCCGAAAAATTAGTTACTGGTTATTATGGTCCTAAAACTGAAAACGCTGTAAAAAATTTACAAAATTATTTAAATATTAATTCTTCTGGTAAAATTGATAGTTTTACCCGTCAAGAATTTTGTAAATTCTTTTATTCATTTGATAGTGATTTAATTAGCCAAGAGACTTCAAGCAATACAACTTCTATATTTCAAACATTGTGTCTTGCTTTTCCTAAAAAAGCAAATACGGGTGAACCAGTTTTATTTATTTCTCAAATATTAGGAGGTAATCCACCATATAAATACATATGAAATAACGAAAGCAAATACAATGATAAAACAATTAAAGCTTCTTTTAGTAAACCAGGTGAACAAAGCGTTAATCTAAAAGTAATCGATAGTATTGGTAACATTTCTAGTTCTAATTGTAGCGTAGAAATTATTGGAGAAGAAATAGCTGATACTTCCCAAGATTGAATTGCATTTGATATTGAAGATACAGAAGATTTAGAAAACAATAACAATGCCACATCTGGCCCTGAAAAATATTTACACAGCAATCAATATTGAACAAGTGGTTGAACCTGTTACCCAGCTCAAAGATTATTAAATAGATGTGTTTGTCAAAAAATTCAAAAAACAAAAACCATATTTAATAAAATTGTATACACAGTTGCTGGAGCTACTTTAGAAGAATTGCCTCAAAGTACTATGATATATTCAACCGAAGAAGAATGTAAACAATTTTGTAGTACAGAAGGGGATGCAAATACATTTGCTGTAAATGGAAGAGTAACTACAACCAGAGGAACACCAACTAAAGTTACTAAGTTTGCTCAATCAGAAATGGAATCATTAATTCAAAATCCTTTAAAATTAGATTTGGAAGTGTTACCAAAAGAAATTGTTGTTGGTGATCCGGTAAAAATTCATGTAATTAATATGCCTCCTTTTGTAAGGCAAGCTATTGATGACAACTTAATATCCGTTCAGTGATCAGGAGACATATTCAAACAATATCAAAATGCAACAATCGGGTTTTACAAATACGGTGATCATGTTTTTATTGACGAAAATAATAAACCTTTGACAAATGGAGAAACTACTCAAGCTCGTTGAGCAAACGGTAGTCCAAATTACGGTTTAGTAGTGCCAAAAACTATACCTGAAATATATTGTGGTGATGGTAAATGTCATTTTAAAGAAAGCGATTCATCTAATCCACTTTATTGTCGAAAAGATTGTTTAAATAATAAAAATATAGTCTATAATCCTAAAATTAGTGTTAAAACCAATACAAAAATACAAAATATTTTGTTTAATTCACTAACGAGACAAGTTTCAAATACCTCAATACCAATAAATACAACTATTACAAAAGGACGCGATATTTATTGAACTTTTAACAAACCAGGCAACTATAATATTGGTTATTCAATATATTACAATAGTAAATTAATTGGTAGTGTAAATAACTACAATATTCAGGTTGTTAAAAAACCAACTTCTGGAAATTACATGAGAATGTTTTTAACTTACGATAAACCAGAAAAAAGCAAAATAGAATGTCCTACAAATTTTTATTGAATTGACCCAAAAACAGAAGAGCTTATATACATAACACCAAGTATTGCTAGATTCAAAAACGAAGTTAGTAAATATTCTTCATTACCATATCGCGATTTAGATGGAAATTTAATATCTTTCGATTGAAATCATTTATATGTTGAAAGTATAAAAAATGGTGGTGATATGTGAAACTTTGGATCTCACGATACTTGATATCCATCCTCATTCCCAGGAGCAGGAAAGTTAAGTGTACCACTTATTGCGGATGAAAAATATACAAACAAATTAAAATACGATATTAGTAACTCTGGTAATATTGACTATAGCGTAATTAATAAGCCAAAAGGTATGTATTATAACATTGATCTTGGTAGTAAATATTACCAACCATTTAGCTGTCGAGCCGATTCACCAGGTCAAAAATGTATCGGGGTTGATTCAGCTGAATCAGTTATATTTGGATATCAAAACTTTCAAGATAAACACGTTACGCAAAGTAGCGGGTGAAGATCCGACAGCTTAAAAACTGGGAATATATATTCTGGTTCAGGTATACAGTCTAAAGTTTGAAGCAAATCAAGAACTCTATGTATCGAAGAACCATTAAGAGATGAAACTCCTGTTACTAAAAGAAATCCTAAATATTACACCGATTTAACATTAAGTAATTTCCAACTAGGTGAAATACAAAATAATAAAAGAGAAGTTACAATTGATGTAACAAATCTTGGCGAACAACCATTTAATACAAAAGATGAGCATTCTATACCTCTTGTTAGATGTAACAGATTAGACAATGGAACAGGTGAAAATATTGGAAGTTTTTTGTTCCATGCTTATAAACCTTTAAATCCAAATTCTAAAACAACACTTAAAGCAACTTTTGATTGTCGTTTAACTGACACTACTCAATTTGGAACAACTAATATTTTACCAGCTATAAAACCAAATACTAAAATTGCTTGTGTTGTCGATCCAGACAATCTTGAAGAAGAGTCAAACGAATATAATAATTTATTAACAAACATAACTTTTAGCTGTGAATAATATGACCAAATTTATTAAAAAAAATATCTATATTATTATATCTATACTAATATTATTAGTAATATTTATATGTTTCCAAAACTCAAAGCCAGTTTCATTTTTAAACAATAATTTATTAGCCAACCTTACAAACAACAAAAAAGGATATACTTGTGATCGTTATGCTGGTATATGTGAAGTTGACAAAATATCGCCTGAATATTCAGATGAAAGACAATGTCAAGAAAAATGTTCAAAATTAAGATATCAATGATATTGCAATGAAACTGTTGGGCAATGTACTCGTGATTTTAGAGGAACATATAACAACTATGATAGTTGTTGAGCAAATTGTTATGATAAAGTAACGTATTATTGTGACGCAAGAGATGGCGTATGTAAAGCTGGTACGCTATATGGATCTACTTCTCATACATTATTATTACAAAATGCATATATGACAATTGATGAATGTGGCCAAAAATGTAAGCCTATTGAAAATGTATATATTTATAACAGTAGCAGTAGAAAATGTACCTGAGACAATACTAAGGCATACAGTGGATATATATCTTGAAATGATTGCGCTAGTAAATCAGGGTCAAATGGAAGTATAAAATTTAGTCAATATGACGGAAAATGTGTACCAACTCCAACTGGTGAATTTGATACTTTACGAAAATGCACTCAATCTTTACCAAACAAGTATTCTAATTATGCTGGGTTTAATTGTAATTATTCTGAAGGCAAATGTTATCCTGCAAATGGAAGTGTTGAATTCAAAGCTACAACTATGGAAGATGCATATGAAATCTGCAAATATAACTGTACACCAGACATAGATCAGGGCATAATTGAGGATTACAAATATAGAACCGGCCAATAACTAAAATACTTGCAAAAACATAATAAATATGTTAATATATCACAAATAAAATAATTAAATTTAGATTATGAAAGCTATTATTAAAACAGGCGGGAAACAATATATTGTCAGTAAAGATGATGTAATAAAAATAGAAAAAATCAAAAACGTTAATGAAAATGACGAGATTACTTTTGATAATGTTCTATTGGCTTTTGACAAAGATAATGTTAAAGTTGGAACACCAACCGTTAAAGATGTCGCTGTAAAAGGAATTGTTACTGAAATTAAAAAAGATAGAAAAGTTACTATTAGAAAATACAAGAATAAAACAAGATATCGAAAAACAATTGGACATCGTCAAATCAAAGCTAAAGTAAAAATTACTTCAATCGCTTAATCAAAAATGGCCCTTATCGGCCGTTTTTTGATTGTTTAAAAACCTGTTTAAAAACATATAATAACTTTTTTGACAAAAAATTAAAAAATTGCTAAAATTTAGTTATTAAACTTTAAAATTTAACCATGAAAGAATTATTAAGTGACAAAGTTACTTGAATTGATATAACATCTCCAACCGGAGAAGATTTAAATGTTCTAGAAAAAGAATTAAAAATTCCTAAAAAAATTGTTGAACAAATTCAAAAAAAATCTAGTGGAAATAAAATGGAATTTTACAAAGATTGTTTCTACAGTGTTTTGTATTTCCCAATTTGAGACGAAGAAACTAAAAAAACAAACCCAGTAGAATTAGATATTATTATCTATAAACAATTTATAATCACCGTAAAGTACTGTGAACTATTTATTCCTATTGATGAATTTATCGAAACATGTGAAATATGTAATAAAGAAGAAAAAGAAGAATATATTGGAAGCACAACTTATGAATCTTTTTACCATATTATTCAAACTATGTTAAGTTTTTCACGTCGCCAATTGCATCATATTGAAAAAAAGATTGTCGATCTTGAAGAAGACGTCTTTGATATGGATGCTTCTACCAATAACCAAAAACTTATTTATTCCACACTAACAATTAAACGCGACTTATTAGGATTTAAAAGAATTTTTATGACATTGCAAAATTCTTTAACTAGTATTGGTTACAAAGGTGAAGAATTTTGAGGTAAGGATGCTAAACCATATTTACTTGACTTAATTAATGATAGTAAAAGAGTTTGAAACAATATTGAACATCATTACGCTTTACTAGAATCACTTGAAGAAACATTATACACATTAATTAATAATAACATCAATGCATTAACTAAGATTTATACTATTATATCGTTTATAGCTTGGCCAACATTGCTTTTAATTAGTTGATATCAAACAAATACTAATTGATTGCCATTTGTTGGTAGAAATTACGATTCATATATAATTTTTGCCATTGCATTAATTCCATCTGTTTTAATTTACTGATACTTAAAAAGAAATAAGTTAATTTAATATGACACCATTAAAAATATATAACTCTCTAAGTGGAGAAGTTGAAGAATTTAAACCAGTTGATAAACCTTATTTAATTGGTATGTACACTTGTGGACCAACAGTATACAATTATACTCATATTGGCCATTTACGTACATATATCTTTGAAGATATTCTAAAAAGAGTGTTAACAAAAAATGGGTATTTGGTTGAACATGTAATGAATGTCACTGATATTGGTCATTTAGCTTCTGATAGCGACACTGGCGAAGATAAAATTGAACGTCAAGCTAAAAAAGAAAATAAAACTGTATATCAAATTGCCAATTTCTATACTAAAGATTTTTTATGAAATTTAAAACAACTAAATATTAATCATCCTAATATTTTAGCTCCAGCTTCTCATTATGTAAAAAATCAAATAAAAATTATTAAACAGTTAGAAAAAACCGGTTATACCTATGCGCTTAGTGATGGTATATATTTTGATACTTCAAAAATAGACTGCTATAAAACTTTGTTTAACCAAAATAAAGACGATCTTAAAAGTGATGACCGAATTGAAAATGCATCTGAAAAGAAAAATCCAACCGATTTTGCTTTATGAAAATTTTCTCCAAAAGATGAGAAAAGGCAAATGGAATGAAAATCACCATGAGGAGTTGGCTTTCCTGGCTGGCATACTGAATGTGTAAGCATTGCCACTAAACATCTTGGTAAGTATTTTGATATTCATTGTGGCGGTTGTGACCATATTCCTGTCCATCATCCTAATGAAATAGCTCAAGCTATAGCTACTACAGGAAAAAAATTATCTAAATATTGAATTCATTTTGGCTTTTTGCTTCAAAACACTGAAAAAATGTCAAAATCAACTGGTAATTTCACTCGTATAAAAGACATTATTGAACAAAATATAAACCCACTTGCGTATAGATTGTTTGTTTTAAATATCTATTACCGTAAAACAGCTGATTTTTCAATTGAAGCTATTAATGCATCGAACAATGCTTTAAATAATATATATCAATTTGCTGAAAAAATTCAAGCTTTAAAAAAGATAAAAATATTTAAAAAAAACCTTTTTAAAAATACACCTGAAAAATCTATTGTTTTAAAAAATTTTGAAACTGAATTTATTAGCGCATTTAATAACGATTTAAATTCACCAAAAGCCCTAGAAACTTTATGAAATATGATATCAACTGTCAATAAAGATATATATTCTTTTAATCCAACTGAAGTTTTATCCGTGTTAAAAAACTTTGATGATATATTAGGATTAAAAATATTAAGTCATCCAAAACCAAGAATACCAATAAAAATATTATTCTTAGCTTGAAAAAGAAATATATTGAAAAAACAAAAAAAGTTTGAAAAATCAGATAAAATACGAGATATGATATCAAATCTAGGTTATCAAATAAATGATTATCAAACATTCTATACTATTTCAAAAAAACAATAAAACCAAATAAATGTCTAGCCAAAATTATAAATACAAAAAAAATAATACCGATTATACTAATTTATTTAAATCTTTAGAAGCTGAAGGGAAGTTACCACCTCAAAACATTGAATTAGAAGAAACACTGCTTGGAACTTTAATTTTAGATAAAAATACTATCACTCGAGTAGCTGATATTTTACTTGACGAAGATTTTTATCGTTATGAAAACAGAAAAATTTATTCTGTCATTATTGAATTATTTGAAAAGGGGAAACCAATAGACGTTATGACTATTACCAATCGGTTGAAAGAAAAAGATTTACTTCCAGAAATTGGTGGTGCCAGTTATCTAGCATCCCTTGTCAATAAAACTCCGTCAAGTTACAACTGTGAAGAATACGCTAACATCATTCATCGAAAAAGAATATTAAGAGATTTAATTGCTGCTTCTTACGAAATTGGAAGATTAGGATTAAATGAAGATGATGATGTTGATACAGTTTTAGATCAAGCTGAACAATTAATTTTTAAAATTGCTAAAAAGAAAATTGAAAAAAACTTTGTTGATATTAAATCTGGTTTAGTTGAAGCTTTTGAAAGAATTGATAATTTGCAAAAAAATGGAGGAAGGTTAAGAGGTATTACTACTGGTTTTACACAACTAGATAACATTTTAAGTGGTTTACAAAAGTCAGACATGATTGTCGTTGGCGCTAGACCCTCTATTGGTAAATCATCTTTTGCATTAGATATTGCTAGACATACAGCTTTAAATGGTAATAAAGTTGCTATTTTTAGTTTAGAAATGTCTGCTGATCAATTAGTTGATCGTTTTATTGCTGCCGAAGCTAATGTTAATTTATGAAAAATTAGAACTGGATTTTTATCATCACAAGGAGAATTTAATGATTATACATTATTACACGATGCTTTAGCTAGATTGTCTGAAACAAAAATATTTATTGATGATACACCTGGTTTAACTGCCTTACAAATTAGAACTAAAGCTAGAAGATTAATGGCTGAACATGGTTTAGATTTAATCATTATCGACTACTTACAATTAATTGGAACTACTTCAAACTATATTAATTCTGTCCAACAATATACCGAGATATCAAAAGCAATGAAAATTATTGCTCGTGAATTAAATGTCCCAGTTATTGCTTTATCTCAATTGTCTCGTAGTGTGGAACAAAGAATTCCACCTGTGCCTAAATTATCAGATCTTCGTGAAACGGGTTGTTTAGCCGGAGATAGTTTAATCATGAAATCTGATACTGGAGAATTAATTCCTATAAAAGATCTTGTAAATTCAAAAGAAAAAATATCAGTGAATTCATTAAATCATGATTGGTCTATTACAACAAAAAAAGTTAGTAAAGCTTTTTCAAGTGGCAAGAAAATGACATATGAATTAAAACTTAGAAGCGGTAACAAAATAAAAGCATCAGCCAACCATCCTTTTTGGAAAATAAATGGTTGAACAAGGCTAGATGAATTAAAAGCTGGAGATCTTATTGCTACACCAAGAGAATTAA
The DNA here is from genome assembly GCA_964507765.1 of uncultured Candidatus Saccharibacteria bacterium. GTDB lineage: Bacteria > Patescibacteriota > Minisyncoccia > UBA6257 > JAKLIH01 > JAKLIH01. The sequence goes on along the minus strand of CAZDQI010000003.1, from coordinate 10,217 downwards.
AAGTATCAAATCCTAAAAATGAAATGAACAAAGAAGAAATCATTCTTTTAGCTCATTTGCTTGGCGATGGTTGTATTTTGCCAAGACAACCATATCATTATACCAGTGCCGATCCAAAAAACATTGAAATAGTATCTAAAACAGCTAAAAAATTATTTGGAATTAAATCAAAAATAGTTAAACAAAAAAATTGATGGCATGTATATTTAACTAGTCCAAATCATTTAACACATAACACTGTTCATCCTATCACAACTTGGTTTAACAATTTAAACATTGAAAGAGTTCATTCTTATGACAAAAAAATACCTTCCAAAGTTTTTAGTTTAGATAATAAAAATATTGCTCTGTTTCTAAAACATCTCTGAGCTACTGATGGCAATATTAGTTATAAAAAATCTACTAAAAAGAATAGAGAACCTTCTATATTTTATAGCTCAACCAGTTATGATTTAGCTTGAGGTGTCAAACATTTGCTTTTAAGACTAGGTATCAAAAGCACAATCAATGAAAAAAAGAAAGGGAATTATAAAATTTGTTATACTGTAATAATCTATGGCAGTGAAAACCATCTAAAATTCTTAAAACAAGTTGGTTGCTTTGGTAAAAGAGGAGAAATAGTTAATGAATTAATAAAACACTGCAAAAAAATTATTGCTAACCCAAATGTCGATCTTTGACCAAAAGAAGCTTGAAAATTAATGATAGAGCCAATCTTAATATCAAAAAATATTGAATGAAAAGATTTTAAAAAATTAATTAATACTAGAAAAAGTAAAGAATCTTTGTTTAAAATCGGAATTAGTAAAACCATGATATCAAAAATTGCTAAAGCATTAAAATCACCACTTATTGACAATATGATTAATTCTAGTATTTATTGAGACCAAGTTGTTTCAATAAAAAAATTAAAAATTGAAGAAGTTTTTGATATTACTGTCCCTGGTTTACATAATTTTATAGCTAATGATATTATTCTTGAAAATTCCATTGAGCAAGATTCGGACGTCGTCATGTTGCTATATCGTGAAGATAAATACAGAAAAACAACTGAAAATGCCAATGTAGCTGAAGTAATTATTGCAAAACACCGTAATGGCGCCACTGGTAGTGTTAAACTATATTTTGAAGACAAATGCGCTAGTTTCCGTAATTTAGAAACAACTAATATTTCAAATGATTTTAATGCCCCGGATGAAAATCTTGATTATAGCTCTTTTGTTCCGCCAGAAGACGTTAAAGAAGAATTAGCTAATAGTGAATATGGACCAACTCCTGAAGAAATAGAAGCTGAAGAAGAGATTGAATTTAGTGATAATTAAAAATTTAATAAAAATATTAATACAAATATATGAAAAAAACATTTTGATTCATTTTATCAATTGTTATTTGTTTTTCAACATCATTTTTTGGATCTCAAGCAACAATGCCAGCTATTAATGGCTGATATTCTAATATCAATAAACCATTCTTTAATCCGCCTAATTGGATTTTTGCGCCAGTATGAACACTATTGTTTTTCTTAATGGCTGTATCACTATACCTCATTTTAATTCAGCCTAAGAAAAATATTAAAGCAATAATCCTTTTTATTTCTCAGTTGGTTTTTAACTTTTTATGATCATTCTCTTTTTTCTACCTTCAAAACCCGTTATTAGCTTTTATCGATATTATTGTTTTAATAATATTAGTTATTCTTACTTACAAAGAATTCATTAAAATTAATAAAACTGCTGGGATGCTACTGCTTCCTTATCTAGCCTGAATTTCCTTTGCTTCAATTTTAAATCTTGCTATTGTTTTATTGAACTAAATAATTAATTTTTAAAATACATATATGAAAACCAAAGATATATTGGTAATTTTTAATGCTGGGTCAACATCATTAAAATACAAAATATTTGATTACAAAAATTTAGAATTATTAGATTCTGAAACCTTTGATATAGAAGAAAAGGGTAAAGAAAGAGAAATTCTTCAAGAAGCTTTATTCAACAAAATATTAACTAAGGCTAAAAGTTTTGGAAATATTAAATATTTTGGTCATCGTGTTGTTCATGGTGGAGATGATTTTACCCAACCAACAGTAATTAATAATACCAACATCAAAAAACTTGCAAAATACAATGAATTAGCACCATTGCATAATCCTTATAATCTATCGTTTATTAATTTGGCTTTAGTTAATCAACCAAAAATTAAAAATATTGCCGTATTTGATACTGGATTTTTTGCAAATATTAATGAAGAATCAAAACATTTTGCTATCCCAATAAAATATTATTATCAAAATGTGAAACGTTATGGATTCCATGGTATATCACATCAATATATTTTAAATGAAGCTTCTAAAATTTTAAAGAAAAAAGAAAAAAATTGTAATTTGATTATTTGCCATCTAGGTGGTGGTTGTTCTATTAGTGCTATTTTAAAAGGTATAGCTGTTGATATATCTTTAGGTTTTACACCTTTAGGTGGGATAATGATGTCTACTCGATCCGGCGATATTGATCCAGGTGTATTAATTCATCTTTTAAAGAAATACAATTATACAGCTGATGAGTTAAATCAAATTCTAAATCATAAATCTGGTATATATGGTATTTCTGGTAAAACCAATTATCTTGATTTAATCAATGGCATAAAATCAAAAGATGAAAAATGTATACTTGCTTTTAACATGTTTTGTTATCAAATTAGAAAGACAATTGCTAGCTATTTCGGAATTATAAATAAGGTTGATGCTATTTGTTTTACTGGATCAATTGGCAGCGGTATTGAAATTACTAGAAAAAACATTATGAAAAACTTAAGTATTGCTAAAAATATACCTATATTAGCAATCAAAACTAATGAAGAATTAAACATTGCTAGACAAATAAAAACATTGAAATAATTGACTTTTTTTGAAAATATGGTATAATTTACATACAAAACTCCCAAGATACCAGGCATACAATAAGTCCTGATAAGGGGTCGACAACTTAATTATTTAAATCTGTTGTGGGAGTTTATCTATCAACAGATTTTTATTTATTCTTAAATTCTAAATTATGTTAACACGCGAACAAAAAAGGGAAAAGATAAGTAAAATAAAAGAGGAAATACAAAATTCACCCTATATTTTTTATATCACTTTTTCCGAAATTAAGACAAAAGATGTAACAAAACTTAGAAGTGAACTTTTTGGCGTAGAATCTAAAATGACATTAGTTAAAAAAACATTAGCTGATATTGCTTTCAAAGAATCTGAAGTCAAAAATGTTAATCTTAAAAAAGGATTTAAAGGTCAAGCTGCTTTAATCTTTTCTAACGAAAATCTATTTAGTGCTCTTGGTTTTTTAAATGCTTTTAAAAAATCTCATAAAGGTAAGTTTGATATTTTAGGCGCTATATTAAACAAAGAGGCTGTTGATCAACAAACTTTATCAATGTTTACATCTATTAAATCTGAAAATGATTTGTATACTCGATTGGTCTGATCTATTAAATACCCATTAACTAAATTAGTTTTTGCTTTAGATCAAATTAGTCAAAAATCTAATTAATAATTTAATAAATACATATTATGGAAAATGAAAAAACAATTTCTCCAAAAATAGAGGAATTAATTAAAAAAATTGAAGAATTATCTGTAACTGAAATTGTCGAATTAGTAAAAACATTAGAAGAAAAATTTGAAGTTTCAGCTACTCCTATGGTTGGTGCTGTTGCCGCTGGTGGCGAAGATGGTGGTGAAGAAAAATCAACTGTATCAGTTATTCTTGAATCAACTGGTGATGCTAAAATTCAAGTTATTAAAGCTTTAAGAGATATAACTGGTCTTGGCTTAAAAGAGGCAAAAGACTTAGCTGATGGTGCTCCACAAGCTGTTAAAGAAAATATTGCTACTGCTGATGCTGAAAATATAAAGAAAACATTAGAAGAAGCTGGCGCAAGAGTTTCTATCAAATAAAAAAATAACTTTTTAAAAAGAGCGACTTATGTCGTTCTTTTTTATTGTTTTTAATAATAAATTTGTTGACTTTTTCTTTTTTTTTATCTATACTATAACTAATAATATATTTATTTAAATGAAAGTTTTATCAAAAAAGTTAAAAATTAATGAAATGACAAAATTATGCCAATCTTTTCGTAAAGAAATTATTGACATGGTTTATAACGCAAAATCAGGACACACTGCTGGTCCATTAGGTGCTGTTGAACAATATGTTGCTTTGTATTTTGGTGATGTATTAAAATACAATCCAAAAAATCCAAAATGAGAAAAAAGAGATAGAGTTGTTATCTCAAATGGACATTATGCCCCTTTGATTTATCTTGTATTAGCCGAAGCTGGTTTCTTTGATAAACAAATATTAAAAACTTTCAGAAATTTTGAATCAATTCTTCAAGGCCATCCAAACAAAAAAATACCAGGGATTGAAACATCATCTGGTCCAGTTGGCGAAGGATTATCTCAAGCAATTGGAATATGTCTTGCTTCAAAATTAAATAAAAATCCACACCAAGTCTATTGTTTAATGGGAGATGGAGAACAGCAAGAGGGAAGCGTATGAGAAGCAGTAATGTTTGCTGCTAAATACAAATTAGATAACCTTATTTGTTTAATTGATCGAAACCAAATACAAATTGACGGACGTACCGAAGATGTAATGCCTATTGAACCTTTAAAGGCAAAATATGAAAGTTTTAATTGAAATGTCATTGAAGTTGATGGTCATAATTTAAAAGAAATTATTAATGCTATAAACAAAGCAAAATTTATTAACGATAATCCAACTGTAATTATTTGCAATACATTGGCTGGTAAAGGCGTATCATTTATAGAAAACAAATCAGAATGACATGGTAAATCAATTTCTGACGATGAATACGCAAAAATTCAAAATGAATTAAATAACTAATATGCTAAATAATTCACTAAAATTAAACAAAAAAATATTTTCTGATACTTGTGAGCAAAAATCAACTCGCGATGGTTTTGGTGAAGGCTTATTAATTTTAGGTGAACAAAACGAAAATGTTTGTGTTTTAAGTGCCGATTTAACTGATAGTCTAAGAGCTTTAAAGTTTAAAAATCGATTCCCAGAGAGATTCTTTTCTGTTGGTATTGCTGAACAAAATATGGCAGGCGTAGCCAGTGGACTGGCTAATGAAAATAAAATACCGTTTATTCTTTCTTTTGCTATCTTCTCACCAGGCAGAAGTTGAGAAATAATTAGAACTGCTATATGCTATAACGACGTACCGGTAAAAATTGTTGGTGGTCATAGCGGACTTGATACTGGCCCAGATGGCGCCACTCATCAATGCTTAGAAGATATAGCTATTATGAGAGCTTTACCAAATATGATTGTTGTTGCTCCATGTGATAGTATTGAAGCTAAAAAAGCAACTATTGCTATCAGTGAAATAAACAAACCTTGTTATTTGAGATTACAAAGAAGTAAAACAAAAACAATTACCACGCTTGATACTCCATTTGAAATTGGAAAAGCAAATGTTTTATACAATCAAAATGATTCAGAGGTAGCATTAATTTCTTATGGCAATTTAACAGCTAACATATTAGATACAGCTTATGAGTTAGAAAAAGAAAAAATTAGTTGCACAGTAATAAATTGTCACACAATAAAACCACTAGACAGAAAAACATTAATTGATTATGCTAAAAAATGTAAAGCTTTTGTTGTTATTGAAGATCATCAAAAATATGGAGGTTTAGGAAGTGCTATATCTGAGCTTTTAGCAGAAACATATCCTATACCAATAGAATTTGTAGCTGTTAATGATCTTTTTGGTGAAACTGGTTCTCCTACACAACTTTATACAAAACATCATTTAGACAATCAATCTATTAAACAAGCTGTTCGAAAAGTTATAAAAAGAAAAAATATATAAAAATTAATAAAAAATTAATAAAAACAATATGAAACAAAATAACAATCCATTTCGTTTCGCCGCTATAAGTATTTGAGCTGTTGCTTTAATACTAGTATGTGGATTTATAGCTAATGGTGCTTGGGTTACACCAACAGCCAACCCACCAGCTGAAAATATATCAGCTCCACTAAACGTCGGCACAAGTAATCAAACCAAACAAGGCTCTTTAACTATTAGCAATGCTTTAACTGTTGCTAGCTCTTCTTTATTTCAAGGAACAGCTACTTTTACACCAACGGCTAATAATGAAAATCAATTTAAAATAACTAATTCTACTGGTACAGAATTATTCAAAATTGATTCTTCAAATAACACTGCTACTTTAAAAGATCTTAGTATTGGAGCTAATACAATGAATTTTGGATTAACTTCTGATTTTAAATTAGGTATAGGGCAAGTACCAACAACTAATAATTTAGAGGTAAATGGAACAGCGTCATCTACCGGAAATATTACGTCTAGCACTGGTTTTTGTATTGGGGCTAGTTGTATTACTGAATGACCAAGCGGTGGTGGAGGAGGAGGAGAAAGCATACCTCAAACAGGAATAGTATTATCCCAATCAGACAACAATGCACTTTTAACAGCAGGTGGATTTGCATTAAAAACAGCATCAGGTGCACCTTATGTTATTATGGTAGATAATGCCTTTTTAGGCCCAACACCATTCTTCTTATTTGAAAAACAATAAAAAATATTTTATGAAATTAGATGTTATTATTATTGGATCAGCAACTTTAGATTTCTTTATAAACAGCTCCGAATCTAAAATAATTGAAGAAAAGAGTTTTATAAACAAGAAGGGAATTGCTTTTCCTTTAGGCCAAAAATTAGAGGGAAGCATTTTTACAACTAAAACTGGAGGTAGTTGTTTAAACGTTGGTACAACTTTTTCTAATTTTGGATATAAATGTTATTTAATTAGTAATGTTGGTAATGATTTAAACAAAAAAACAATCCAAGATTTTGTAAAGAGCAAAAAGAATATTAAAAAAACAAAAATTAAAATTGATAAAAAAAGGCATACCAGTTTTTCTTGTATATTATTATCTAATACCGCTGAAAGAACTATTGTTAAAGACCCTAAAAGTTGTTCATCTAATATCCTCGTAAATCAAAAAGATTTAAAAAATATTGAGTCAAAAATACTCTTTTCAAGTTCGTTATATGGAAAAAGAAATAATTGAAATGCAATTGTTAACTACAAAAAAGAACATCCGGAAACAATGTGATGCTCTAATCCAAATATAAAGGATCTTCTGTTCTTAAAAAACAACTTAAATATATTAAATCATATCGATTGTTTCTTTTTAAATCTTGAAGAAGCTAGTATCTTAAGTGGTATTCCTTACACAAAAGAAAAACAAATATTTAAATTTATAGACAATCACATTAAAGGAATTTGTATTGTATCAAAAGGGAAAGATGGGTTAACGGCTTCAGATAATAAACATATTTATTATTGTAATGCTTACAAGCATACCAAAGTTATGGATTCAACTGGAGCTGGTGATGCTTTAGCAAGTGGGTTCTCTTTGATGTTTAGAAAAACAAAAGATATTGAATACAGCCTAAAATTTGCTTTAGCTAATGCTAGTAATTGTATTGAAAAAATAGGAGGAAATACTAATTTACTCACCCCAACAATATTTAATAACAAAATATGAAAAAAATACTTCAATAAATTAAAAATTAAAAAAGAAAAAATATGATAAAAAAATTAATTTTACCTTTTTTAAAAAATGAAAAGTGCTTAATACTTGCTTACGATCATGGTTTGGGTAAATCACCTGAAGTGTTTAAATTTCAATCAAAAAACCCAAAATATATTTTTGAATTAGCCAAAAATATACAAGCAACTGGTATTATCTTAAACAAAGGAATAGCTGAAATCTATTCCCAATCAAATTACAAAATACCTTTAATTGTAAAATTAAATTCTAAATTAGAAAAAACAAATGAACCAATTTTAACCTGTTCGGTTAAATATGCTTATACATTAGGAGCCAAAGCTGTTGGTTATACCATATATTTTGGATCAGAATATGAATCTGAACAAATTGAAATAGCTTCAAGTATCATTGAAGAAGCACATAATCTTAAAATGGCAGCTATCATTTGAGCATATATCGTCGATGATTCTTGAAACTATATTCAAGATTTTAACTACTTATCTTTTGCTTTAAGGCAAGTATATGAAATTGGTGCTGATATGGTAAAATTACCAACTATAGAAAATCTATCTGATTTACAAAAATTAAATGAAATTACACCTAATTTACCAGTTGCTATACGAGGAGGAAATTCAATAGACAATGAAAAATTATTAACTTGGGCAAAGAATGCAATGAAAAACACAGCAAACGGATTAATCATTGGTAGAAATATATGACAAAAAGAAAATGCAGTCGAGATAGGTCAAAAAATACATAATATAATATTTAACAAAAATATTTAATTTTATTTATGAAAAAATATTTATGAATATTCATATTAATGCTAATCGTATTAATCGGATTAACCACTATTCCATCACAAAAAGCATTAGCATATGATTGTACTGCTAACCCAGAAAATTGTACCGACGGTAAATTCGATAGAAAAAAATGATGCGACAATACCGGCAAAAACGGTGGTGCAGGATCAGTATGCTGTGGAACTTCTGGTAAAACCTGCAAATCACCTTGTTGAACAAGCTATTGCGAAGAAGATGAGTGTATAAAATTTGAAAGTTGTGATGCATTTAAAAATGGAATAACTCATGCACACGGTTGTGATTGAGTAAAACTTGATGCAAATGGCAATTTAGTTTACTCACACGGAATACCTACAATGAATATTAGTAGTCGCGCTATGTATTTACTTTGAAGACTTTCAGGATGCCCTCATACTCATCCAGCTTATGGAACAACTGATGCTGAAAAATGTTTTAACATCATGCAAACATTTCCTCAAGCTCATGGATCTCATCCATGTATTACTGACGCTGACTGTATAACAACTACAACAACAAAAGGTAGTACAAAATGTAACGCCGGAGAAACAAACCCTCATTATACATGCGACAATGTAAATACTTATAACTCTTCTACAAAATCATATACAAATGTATATTGTGTTAAAAAGAATTGATGTGGCGTTACTAACTGTAATACAAAAGACAACAAAACAACAATAAAAGACATGTTCATCGAAGGTATTTGAATTAAAAATGCAAATTATTATCACAATGATAAATGTACTCCTTGTCCTGTTGGCCAAACATACCCTCACACTGAATGCGAAACAAAATCTATCTATTATCAAGAAGGCCCTTATAAGAAAAAATATATTTATGAAACATGTAAGGAAATAAATAGTTGTGGAATTGACGAGTGTGATTTTAGCAAAAATACATATGAGCAAATAGGAAATATGTGAGTAGTTGAGAGTGCAGAATGTAAAGCAAAAACAACCACTACTACTATTACCACAACTACCACTACCACAACCAAAGATCCATCAAATCCCGGAAATAATATATATGTGTGCGACCCGGACTCAGAAAACGTAGGAGGCTATGGACAATGTATATTAGTTGATAAAGATAAATATATTAATTATAAACGTTGTAGTAATAAAAACAATAAAGTAAAAATAACTGAGACAGAGTGTACACCAAGCAATAGTTCTGGACGCACCTGTGTCAAAATTGAAACATACAATACCGATTGTGTAATTCCATCCACTACAACCTCAATTAAACAACCAGATTATTGTCGTATTAGTTTTTTGCACTTCCAAGACAGTAATAAAAACGAATTTGAAACTTATTCAATATTTACAAAACCAGACAATGGTATACTTTCTGACCCTAAACTAGAATATACCGCCGATCATTGTAGCGAATGTAAATTAGAAATCACACCATCGATTAGCGCCTTTTTAAGTACAAATTCAAGTGTATTTGGTAATCTTACTGGTGAATTAATAGAAGGATATACCAACAGATACACCTTTATGAAATCTTCATTTAATAATCAAGCAATATCTCTTAATATCAGTGAGCTTAAACCAGATAAATATACCATAACACTTACTTGTATAGATCCAGAAACAGGTAATGTACAAACAAAATCAGTAAAATTGAGCATATTTCCTACATTAAGATGAAGGGAAGTTGTGCCAGTTATTCAAACAAGATAACTCTGTTATCTTGTTTCTCTATATTATACCTACTTTACAAATCTATATTATTATGGTATAATATATGTATTAAGAAATCTAAACAT
>CAZDQI010000002.1:0-25901 GCA_964507765.1 uncultured Candidatus Saccharibacteria bacterium | reverse complement strand
AAAAAAACGAAAGGAGGAATAAATTGTTTTTTAGAGTCAGAACAATGTCTTGGGTCCAAGACATTTAAACATGGACATAGGGCGTTCGGCAAGCCCAATATTTTGCCGAGATATTAGCCGAATCAGGCAATCCTAAAATCCGCCGCCAAGACATATGTCTTGGCGGTATTTATTGACTTAAACATTATAGAATTTTGTTATTAGTATAAAGAGACAACCGGTGCACCATTCTTTAAAGAATGTATTTCTGGCGATCAAGACATAATATTCTATTGTATTGACAATTTAAGAATGATTTGATAGTATTTGATTGTGCAGAACCATGCACAACTCGTACCTTATTTTAACTGACAATGTAAGGCTATTGTCAGTTAAGGAAATTATCTAGCCACATATCGTGTTATACCACAGCCGCCAAGATCTTAGGTTATATGTCTTGGCGGTATTTTATTGACTTTTAATAATAGATATGGTAATATTTAATTACCTATACAATAGGATTATGTTAATGTGCTAAGACATAATTTATTTTACAAAATGGCTTTGTAAAATATGTATTTTTATATATTTTATTAAAATATTTAATTAATTTTTAAGTTTTTGACATATGCCAACTATTAACCAATTGGTCAAAAAAGGAAGACAAGTTATTACAAAAAAAGCTAATGCTCGTGCATTAAAGAATAGTTTTAATATTAAAAAAAATAAGCCTTCTTTTTATGACGCACCATTTAAAAAAGGTGTTTGTACTAAAGTATTTACTACTACTCCTAAAAAACCAAACTCAGCTTTACGTAAAGTTGCTCGTGTTAAATTATCTAATGGTGAAGAAGTAACCGCTTATATCCCTGGTATTGGCCACAATCTCCAAGAACACTCTGTTGTTTTAGTAAGAGGTGGTCGCGTAAAAGACTTACCAGGTGTTCGTTATCACATTGTTCGTGCTAAATATGACACTACTGGTGTTGAAGGTCGCAAGCAACAAAGAAGTAAATATGGTGCTAAAAAGGAGAAGAAATAAACCTTTAATTAATTTTAAAATTTATTAATATGGATCTTATTGTTGATGAAAAAAAATATAAAGCTGATGGTAAATACAAAAGCCCTATTGTGACTAAGTTTATAAATATGATTATGGAATGTGGTAAAAAAACCATTGCTCGTAGAAATATTTATGATATGATTGACATTCTTGAACAAAAAACCAAAAATGATGGGTTATTTGTTTTAGAAACAGCTTTAAAAAATGTTGGACCAACTCTTGAAGTTAAAAGTAAAAGAATTGGTGGTGCCAACTACCAAGTTCCTGTTATTGTTTCAGGAAAAAGACGTTTAACTTTAGCTATGAGATGAATCATTGATTTTTCTCGTTCTCAAAAAGGAAAACCAGTAAGCGAAAAATTAGCCAATGAAATAATAGCTGCTTTTAAAGGTGAAGGTAATGCTATTAAAAAGAAACAAAACGTTCATAAAATGGCTGAAGCTAATAAGGCATTTGCTCATTTTGGTAAATAATACATTTTTAACAAATATTTTAAAATTTAATCATGTCTCAAGAATATCCTCTTGAAAAAATACGTAATATTGGTATTATTGCACATATTGATGCCGGTAAAACAACTACATCAGAGCGTATTTTATTTTATACTGGTCTTTCTCATAAAATTGGAGAAGTTCATGAAGGCGCAGCTGTTATGGACTGGATGGAACAAGAAAGAGAAAGAGGTATTACTATTACATCTGCTGCTACTACTTGTTTCTGAATAACAAGTTATAGAAACAATGATGAAAATTATAAATATAAAATCAATGTTATTGACACACCAGGGCATATTGACTTTACTGCTGAAGTTCAACGCTCTTTGCGTGTTCTAGATGGTGCTGTTGTTGTTTTTGATGGTGTTGCCGGTGTTGAACCTCAATCAGAAACTGTCTGAAGACAAGCAGATAAATATTTAGTTCCACGCTTATGTTTTGTTAACAAGCTTGACCGTATGGGTGCTGATTTTGATAATGACTTAAACATGATCAAAGAGCGATTAACTCCTAATGCGATTGCTTTAAATATACCTATTGGCAAAGAAGCTAATTTTGAAGGAGTTATTGATTTAATCAGAATGAAAAGAGTTAATTTCGAAGGTCAACTTGGTGAAAAATTAACATTATCAGATATTCCTGAAGACATGAAAGATATAGCTCAATCAAAACGAGATGAATTAGTTGAAAAAATTGCATCTGAAGATGATGCTTTAATGGAAAGATATTTAAATGGTGATGCTAATTTTACTGAAGAAGAATTAAGAACTTCTTTAAGAAAATCAGTCATTGATTATAAAATCGTTCCTGTTTTATGTGGATCTGCTTTCAAAAACAAAGGTGTTCAATTAATGTTAGATGCTGTTGTTGACTTTTTACCAAGTCCACTAGACGTTAAACCAGTTGAAGGTGATAACCTTAAAGGTGAAACTATTCTTCGTAAAGCAGATGAGAAAGAACCATTTTCTGCTTTAGTATTTAAGATTGCTACTGACCCATATGTTGGTACATTGTCATTTTTCCGAGTTTATTCCGGTAGATTAGAAAAAGGATCTTATTTATTAAATTCAAATAAAAACAGTCAAGAAAGAATTGGACGTATTCTTCGTATGTTTTCTAACAAAAGAGAAGATATTGACGATATTGAAGCTGGTGATATTGCTGCTACTGTTGGTTTGAAAAATACCAAAACAGGTGATACATTATGTGATCCTAATCACCCAATTGTTTTAGAAAATATTTCATTTCCAGATCCAGTTATTTGATTGAAAGTTGAACCTAAAACTAAAAGCGATCAAGACAAAATGGGAGAAGCTTTGAAAAAACTTTCTGATGAAGACCCTACATTCCAAATCAAGACAGATGAAGAAACCAATGACACCATTATTGGTGGTATGGGTGAATTACATCTTGATATTTTAATTGATCGTATGAAACGTGAGTTTAATGTTGAACTTAACTCTGGTAAACCACAAGTTGCATATCGAGAAACAATTAATGGAACATCCGAAGCTGAAGGTAAATACATTAGACAATCTGGAGGTAAAGGCCAATATGGTCATGTTTGATTAAGGGTTGAACCACTTGAAAGAGGCAAAGGATTTGAATTTGTTAGTCAAATTAAAGGTGGTGTTATTCCTCAAGAGTTTATTTCTTCAGTTGAAAAAGGATCTAAAGAAGCTACTGATAAAGGTATTTTAGCTAATTACCCAATGTCTGATTTAAGAGTTACTCTTTATGATGGTTCTTTCCATGATGTTGACTCATCTGATTTTGCTTTCAAAATAGCAGCTTCTATGGCTTTCCAAGATGCAGCTAAAAAAGCTCAACCAGTTATTCTTGAGCCAATTATGAAATTAGAAGTAACTACCCCAGAAGACTTCTTAGGAGATGTTATTGGTGATATTAATTCTAAACGTGGACGTATTGAAAAAATGGATGAACGTATGGGATTACGTATTGTTGATTCATTAGTTCCACTTTCAGAAATGTTTGGTTATGCAACCAATTTAAGATCATTTACTGAAGGCAGAGGTACATTTAGTATGGAATTCCATAGCTATCAAGAAGTTCCAAAAAATATTGCTGATGAAATTATTTCTAAAAGAAAACCAACTGCAAAAGAATAAAGAAGATTCCGCAAGAATTAAACTCTTGCGGATTTTTCTTGTTTATTTTTAAAAAATTTGGTTTAATTTAAATATATATTTAAATATATATTATGAAAAAACAAAGAGAAGCAATACTTAAAAAAGACTCAAAAGTAGATAGAATTCTTCAAATCGAGGATATGGTATATCGTTTTTTAAATAACCGTGGAAAATTTAATTTAGAATTAAATTTTAAAGACAAAAGTAATGAAAAAACTTTTTTAGATATTTGTGAAAAAATATGCTTAAGGTTAAATGCTTTTGAGCCAAGAGAAGAAAAGGGAGCAGTTCCTCCTATTATTGCAAGCGCTGCTATTGAAATAGAAAAACTAATACCCAAAGGAGAAAAAATATCTGATAAAAAGTTTATCATGGCTTTTATTAAATGAGCTAAAAAAGATTTATTTAAAAAAATATATCTTAAACCTATTCCTTGAGAGCTTATAGATAAAATTAATGAGGCAAGAGAATTTGAATTAGGTGTAAAAAACTTAGACGCAGTATATGATATACTTGATGAATACAAAGAAGTTTTAGGAGAAGTTATAGCTAGTGGCAGAAATATTTCAAGTATTGCTAGAGAATTGGGTATGGGTTTACCACAATTACAGGCATATGTTACAACAAGAAGTCCGGGATGAAGTATTAAACAAAGATACTCAAAAATTAAAATTGAAAATATCGAAGAGGCTAAACAATATATTTTTGATAACGGTATGGATGCAATGGCGGAAAGACTAGGGTGCTCGATAACATGTCTTAGTGGTTATTTAAAGAAAAATTATCCCAAAGTAATGGAAGAAATAAAACAACACAATAAAAAAAATAAAAAACATAATTAAATTAAATATATTATGCAGAACAAAGAACAATGCATTTTAAAAGAAGAATCAAAAATTAATAGGACTATCAAGATAGAAGACATATTGTATAGATTTATTAATAAGAGGGGAAGTTTTGATTGAAAAATTGCTTTTAAAAATGATGATCAAAAAAAATTGTTTTCAAAAATTTGCAAGCAAATATATATGCGATTAAATTCTTTTGAGCCAAGTGAAGAAAAATATACTGTCCCGCCAATAATTGTAGATGCAGCTGTAGAAATAGAAAAATTAATTCCTAAAAAAGATAAAATATCCAATAAGTCTTTTATTTCAGCTTTTATTAAATGAGCCAAAGTGTTTTTATCAAAAAAAGATGTTACTAAATCTATACCCAAGGATCTTATAGAAAAAATTCGTTATATAATTTCAATGCCCGGTAAACAACGCGAAATAAAAGAAAAAATATATGCAGTGCTTGATGAATATTGAAATTATTTAGAAGAAAGTATAAAAAGCGGAAAAGGCATAAAAGGCGTTGCTAGAGAATTAGGCATTACTAGAAAAAGGATGGAGAGCTATATTAAAAATGTTCATCCAGAATTTAAACAATATTTTAGTTATAGCCCCATTAAAATTAACGATATTAATGAAGTTGCTAAAAAAATTGCTAAGGATGGCATGAGCGCAGCTGCAAGAGAAATTGGTTGTTCTCGTTCTGGCCTATATGAGTTAATGCATAAGCAATATCCAGAAATAATGGCAGAAATTGATTCTGTAAGGAATGCAAGGAATCAACAAAATATTAGCTAATTTGACAATTTAAAAATAAAATGCTATAATAGCAGTATATAACAACCGCAATGAGTGTGAATAGTAAAGTATTTGTTTATTCAGGTGAGAGCATAAATTTGTATTTTAAATATGAATTTTGTTGTCGCCAGAATTACTGACGACAGTTGTACTTTTTGACTCGTCTATGTAGTGTGAACAAAATAGTTTGTTTTTGAAAGACGAGCAAATACTAAACTATTTCCTTGATAAGAGGGAGGTATTTATCCCTATCAAGGTCACACTCTTGGCTGTTGGTAAATAGGTATTGACTATTTTTATTCTATATGATAGTATATGATTGCTTTAAGAAACTTAATAAATTTATTAAGTTTGGTTGAATTGGCTTCAACTAATAATTTTTATAAAAAAATATTAAAAAAAAATTATGGCAGAAAAAGAAAAATTTGTGCGCTCCAAGCCACATATGAATGTTGGTACAATTGGTCACGTTGATCATGGAAAAACAACATTGACAGCCGCTATCTTAAATACTCTTTTCTTAAAGGGTTTAATTAAAAAATCATCTAATGTTGATGAAATTGATAAAGCTCCAGAGGAAAAAGCTCGTGGTATTACTATTAATGTTCATCACTCAGAATATGAAACAGACAATCGTCACTATGCTCATATTGACTGTCCAGGTCACGTTGACTACATTAAAAACATGATTACTGGTTCAGCTCAAATGGATGGTGCTATCTTAGTTGTTTCAGCTGCTGATGGCCCTATGCCTCAAACCAGAGAACACATTCTTCTTGCTCGTCAAGTTGGTGTTCCAGCATTAGTTGTTTTCTTAAATAAAACAGATATGGTTTCTGATCCTGAATTAATCGATTTAGTTGAAGCAGAAATCCGTGATTTATTAACAAAATATGAATTCCCAGGCGATGAAATCCCTATAGTTCGTGGATCTGCCTTAAAAGCTACTGAAGCAACATCTTTTGAAGATGAACATGTTCAAGCTGTTGTTAAATTATTAGATGCTATTGATTCATATTTCCCAACTCCAGAACGTGATACCGACAAACCATTTGTTATGCCAATTGAAGATATCTTTACTATTGAAGGCCGTGGTACCGTTGTTACTGGTAGAATTGAAAGAGGTATGGTAAAAGTTAATGATGAAGCTGATATTGTTGGTTATGAACCAACAACTAAAACCGTTGTTACTGGTGTTGAAATGTTCAACAAGAGTATGGAAGATGCTCAAGCTGGTGATAATGTTGGTTTATTATTACGTGGTATTAAAAAAGAAAATATTAGACGTGGTCAAGTTATTGCTAAACCAGGATCACTTACACCACATACTGAATTTGAAGCTGAAGTTTTTGTTTTGTCTCAAGATGAAGGTGGTAGACATACTCCATTCTTCTCTGGTTACAAACCACAATTCTTCATTCGTACCGCTGATGTTACAGGTGATGTTACTTTAGCCGAAGGCGTCCAAATGGTTATGCCTGGCGATACAGCAACCTTTAAGATCAAATTAATCGCTCCAGTTGCTTTGGAAGAAAAACAAAGATTTGCTATCCGTGAAGGAGGTAAAACTATTGGCGCTGGTGTTGTAACAAAAATTATTGCCTAAACTTAAATAATGACTAACAGTACCTTAAATAAAACTAAAATTAGAATTAGATTAAAATCATATGATCACCACTTGGTTGATAATTCCTGCAAGCAAATTATTGATATTGCTTTGCGTAGTGGTGCTAATGTGGTTGGCCCTATATTGCTTCCAACAGAAAAAAAGAAATATTCAGTTAATCGTGCAACCTTTATTAAGAAGAAATCACAAGAACAATTTGAGATTCGAGTTCATAAAAGATTGATTGATGTTTTAAATTCTAATAGCAAAACTATAGAATCTTTGACAAACCTTAATTTACCTGCTGGAGTTGAAGCTGAAATCAAGACTTAATATTCAAAGAACTGAGTTTTCTCAGTTTTTTGATGACGAGCCTTTTAAAAATTTTTTAATACATTAAACTTTTAAGATCATGTCTTTCATATTAGCCGAAAAAATAAAAATGACACAATTGCCAGACGAAACAGTCGGAGCTATTCCTGTAACTGTTGTTGAAGCTGGTCCTATGACTGTCATTCAAATTAAAACCGAAGAAAAAGAAGGGTATAATGCCATTGTTTGTGGTTTTCAATCCAGAAGAAGATTATCAAAATCGGTTATATCTGCATTGAAAAAATTATTAGGAGAAAAAGCCCAAACCTTTAGATATATTCGTGAATTTAGAGTTGAAGATCCTTCCAAGTTTAATGTTGGTGATGAAATAACAGTTGATATTTTTCAAGAAGGAGATGCTGTTCAAGTTCAAGGTGTTACCAAAGCTAAAGGTTTTCAAGGTGTAGTTAAAAGACATCATTTCCATGGTGCTTCTAAAACTCACGGTACTAAACATGCTTTAAGAGAACCAGGTTCAATTGGAGACACTGGTATTCAAAGAGTCGCTAAAGGAAAGAAAATGGCAGGAAGAACTGGCGGAAAAACATATTCTATGGTAAATGTTAAAATTGTAAAAGTTGACAAAGAAAACAATTTAATATTTTTCAGAGGTTCAATTCCTGGTAGAAACAAAACTCTTCTTAAAATTATTTCTAAATAAATATTATGAAATTAGATGTTAAAAATCAAAAAAACGAAGTAATTGAACAAATTGAACTTAATGATAGTATTTTTAATGTAAAGTTCAATCCTGACACAGTTCATCAAGTCTATACTTCAATGTTAAGTAACCGTCGCCAACCTTTAGCTTGTACCAAAGATAGATCAGAGGTATCCGGTGGTGGTAAAAAACCATGAAGACAGAAAGGCACAGGTAGAGCTAGAGTTGGATCAAATAGATCACCTCTTTGAAGACATGGTGGTGTTACTTTTGGGCCTAGACAAAATGAAGCTAATTTTAAAAGAGCAATCAATAAAAAGATGAAACAGAAAGCATTAGCTATGGTCTTAAGTGCAAAGATAAAAGATAATGAATTGGTTATTATCGACAAAATAGATTTAAAGGAAGACAAAACCAAAGAAATGAGCAACGTTATGAGTAATTTTGTTGATATCAAGAAAAAGAATAACAGCTTAGCCTATATCATTGTTGATAATGGCAACAAAAGCATTATTCGCGCTTCTCGTAATATTCCTTTCGTTTTTACAACTGTTGACAATTCAATTGACTTAGTTACTTTATTGAATTACAAATATGTTATCATTTTAAAAGATTCAATTGAGAATATATCAAAAACATTTAAAAAAGATTAAAACAATTTTATGTCACCTCTATTTGGTAAAAAAACAAAAAAAGAAGAAAAATCAAAAGAAACAGTAGTAGAAAATACACAAAAAGTTGATGTTAAAGATGTTGATCTTTCAAATTTAAAATTTGATACATATTTGCAACCATATATTACTGAAAAAACTAATGATTTATCTACTCAAAATAAATATGTTTTCTTAGTTTTGAAAAGGATGAATAAAGTTATGATAAAACATCTAGTTGAAAATACCTATAAAGTAAAAGTTGATAAAGTTAATGTTATATTCTTAACTGTTAGTCCTAAGAGACTTGGCTATATTAAACCAAAATCTCGTAAAGGTGGTTATAAAAAAGCCATTGTTACTCTTAAACCAGGTTATAAAATTGATTTAGCTATATAATATGAAAAAATTTAATCCTACAACACCAACTAAAAGACATCACATTGATATTGATCGTACGATTCTTTCAAAAAAAGAACCATACAAACCTTTAGTTAAAGGCTACAAGCCTGCTCAAGGCAGAGATAGTCAAGGTAAAATATCAATGCGACACAAAGGCGGAGCTGTAAAAAAGAATTATCGTTTAGTTGAATTTGGTCAAATTCATAAAGGTATCCCAGCTAAAATTGAATCAATTGAATATGATCCATATCGCACTGCCTTTATTGCTTTAGTTTTATTTAGAAATGGAGCTAGAGCCTATACAATCGCTACTGCTGGTTTGAAGGCAGGTGACTCTATTGTTTGTGATGATACTGCTCCATTCAAAATTGGTAACCGTGTTAAGTTATATAGCATTCCAAGTGGTACTCAAGTTCACAATGTTGAATTAAGACCAGAACAAGGAGGTAAGCTTGCACGCAGTGCTGGTTCTTATTTAACCATGATTGGTTTAGAAGGTAACTATGCTTATCTTAAAATGCCTTCAACTGAAGTTAGAAAAGTTTCAAAAAATTGTTTTGCTACTATTGGTACCACATCCAACAATGAACACAATTTAATTAATGTTGGTAAAGCTGGTCGCAATCGACATAAAGGTATTCGTCCTACTGTTCGTGGTAGTGCTATGAATGCTTGTGATCATCCTTATGGTGGTGGTAAAGGTAAACATTCCCGTGGTACTAAAAGACCTAAAGATAAATGAGGAAATGTTACTGGCGGTCGTAAAACAAGAAAAGTAAATAAATATTCAAATAAATTTATTGTTTCTCGTCGTAAAACTAAAAAAACTAAAAAATAATTAATAAATTATTTAATAATACATTATGTCTCGTTCACTAAAAAAAGGTCCATACATTGATGAAAAATTAATGCAAAAAGTTGCTAAAAAAACACCTGGTGACAAAGATCCGATAAAAACATGAGCTCGTGCTTCAACTATATCTCCAGAAATGATTGGCTTTGTCTTCAATGTTCACAACGGCAAAAACTTTATTGAAGTTAAAGTTGTTGAAGAAATGGTAGGTCATCGTTTAGGTGAATTTGCACCAACTCGCAAATTTGTTAAACACGGTGGTAAGCTTCAAAAAGCAGCTGAAAAAGGAAAAAAATAATTATATTAATATTAATAATTTTTTGCTATGGAAATAATATCTTCATTAAAATACCTAAGAATAGCTCCTCGAAAAGTCAGATTAGTTACTCGTTTAATTAAAGGTTTAAGTATTGAACAAGCTGAGCGTCAGCTAAAATATTCTCCTAAGAGATCTGGAGTTGATATTTTGAAGTTATTAAAATCAGCTAAAGCTAATGCTATTCACAATCACCAAATCGATCCTAAAGACTTATATATTTCAAAAATCAATGTTACTGATGGTCCAACCCTTAAAAGAACCAGACCTAGAGCTAGAGGATCAGCTTATTTGATCCGTCATCGCTCTTGTCATGTTGTCATGACATTAAAACCAGTTGATGAAAAGAAATTAAAGAAAATTGATATTAAAGACATTGAAAGTAAAAGTAAAACAAAAAAGAGAACAATAAACAAAGATAAAAATCAAATTCAAAGAAAAGAAAAAACCCACGTTAAAGCGCAAAAAGGTCAAAATAAAAACATTATTCAAAGAAAAGTAATTAATTAATATATTTAATTAGAATTATGGCTCAACATATCAATCCAACAATTAAAAGATTAGGCATAAACAAAAACTGAACATCACGTTGATTTGATTTAGATAATTTTCCTTGAAAATTAGCTGAAGATCAATTAATTAGACGCGATCTTGATAAGTTGCTTGAAAAAGCTCATTATCAAACCGTTGAAATTGAACGCAAAGGTGATCGAATTAACGTTGTAATTTTTACTTCTAAACCTGGTATGATTATTAAACACAAAGGTGAAGGTTTAGATGATATTAAAAAATCACTTGAAAAAAGTTTAAACAAGTTTAGAAGAAAAAATAAAATTTCTGACAAATACAGTATTAGTATTAATATCGAAGAAGTTAAAAAGCCATTTTTATCTGCTCAAATTGTTGCCTTTGATATTCGTGATGATATTGAAAGAAGGCTTCCTTACAGAAGAACTATTAAAAAATATCTTGAACGTATTATGTCTAACCGTGAAGTTAAAGGAGCAAAAATATATGTTACTGGTCGTTTAGACGGTGCTGATATTGCTCGTTCTGACTGGGTTAAAGAAGGTAAATTACCGTTAAATACTCTTAGAGCTGTAATTGATTATGGAACTGTTTATACTCGCTGTACTTATGGTAAGATTGGAATCAAAGTCTGAATATATAAAGGTGAAGCTTTTAAGAATAATATAAAATAAGGTCAAATTAAATTTAAATTAGTAAAATTAATTATCTTAGTAAATAATACAATATGCTAACTCCAAAAAGAACAAAACATCGAAAAGCGCAAAAAGGTAGAAGGCTTAAACGTGATTTTGAAAGTCGCGGAGTTTCACTTGAATACGGTCAATTTGGTGTTTGTAGTTTAGAAAACAAAAGAATAAATAGTCGCCAAATAGAATCAGCTCGTCGTGTTTTACTTCGTTTTATTCGTAAGGGTGGTAAAATATGAATTCGCGTTTTTCCTGATAAACCAATATCAAAACGTCCACCTGAAAAACGTATGGGTGGAGGCAAAGGAGATGTTGATCATTATGCTTTTCAAGTTAAACCTGGACGTATCATTTTCGAGTTAGATGGTATTGCTGAATCAGACGCTATGGTTGCTTTAAAACAAGTTGGTTACAAACTTCCTTTTAAAACAAAAATTATTAAACGATAGATTTTATGAAAATCAAAGATTTAAAAAACAAAGATACTAAATCACTAGTTAACATTTTAAACGAAAGCAAACAAAAGCTAAATGTTTTAACTTTAAATAATCGTTTTGGAAAAGTAAAGAATTACAAAGAAATTGGTGATTTAAAGAAAACTATCGCTCGTATTTTAACCATTATTAATAAAAAATAATTTATATATAAATCTGTTTTATGAATATTTCGAAAGTTCAAAAAAGACAACTAAGCGGGGTGATTACATCAGCTAAGATGGCTCTTACTGCTGTAGTTGAAGTAACCAGACTAAAACAACATCCTTTATATCATAAATACTACAAGACATCTAAACGATATAAAGCTCATAATCCTGATAATAAATTTCAACCAGGCGACAAGGTTATTATTGAAGAAACTAGACCTATTTCTAAAGATAAATCCTGAATTATTGTTGAAAAACTTAAATAATCTAACCCTTGAAAATATATATTTTTTAGTGTATAATTAACTTAATTACTTAATTTGTTATTATGATACAACTTCGTTCAATATTAAAAGTAGCTGACAACAGTGGTGCTCAAACAATTCGCTGTATTCAAGTAAAAGGCGGACACTGACGTCGTTATGGCCAGTTAGGTGATATTATTGTTGCCTCTGTTCAAACAGCTAAACCAAGAAAAACTGTCAAGAAAAAAGATGTTGTTAAGGCGGTTATTGTACGTCAACGCCGTAACTATAAAAGAAAAAACGGTACATATATAAGTTTTGATGATAACGCTGTTGTTATTATCAATGATAAGAAAGAGCCGGTCGGTACTCGTATTTTTGGTCCTATTCCTCGTGAAATCAAAGATATGGGGTATAATAAAATTATTGAATTAGGGCCTGAATTAGTTTAAAACAATAATTATGGAAACTAAAACAAATTTAAAAATAAAGAAAAACGATAAAGTTGTTATTCTTAAAGGTAAAGACAAATCTAAAACTGGTAAAGTTATTAAAGTTTTTCCTGAGATCAACAAAGTTCTTATCGAAGGTTTAAATCTTTGTAAAAAACATAAAAAACCTAGAAAAGAAGGTGAGGTTGGTCAAATTATCGAAATTCCTAAGCCAGTTAATGCTTCTAATGTTACTATTATTTGTCATCATTGTAATAAACCAACTCGTATTGGCTATACCATAGAAAAAGGGAAAAAATATCGAGTTTGCAAAAAATGTAATAAGAAATTAGATTAATATTATGAAAATATCATATACTGATAATTATACAAATAAAGCTAAGCAAGCTTTCAAAAAAGAATTTAACCAAGACAATGAATTGGCCATTCCTAAAATAACTAAAGTTTGTATTAATTCAGGTATTGGCAAAATATTAGCTAGAACTGATGGAAATAGCGATAATATGGTCCAAGATTTTAGTGAGAAATTAGCTCGTATTACTGGTCAAAAACCAAAAATTTGTAAGGCTAAAAAATCAATTGCTGGTTTTAAATTAAGAGAAGGAAGTATTATTGGATTAAGCGTAACTTTACGTGGCAAAAAGATGGCAGATTTTATTGATAGACTTGTTAATATTGTTTTTCCTCGTACTCGTGATTTTTGAGGCGTTGATCGTAAGAATTTTGACAAAACTGGTAACTTAACTATTGGTATTAAAGAAATGAATGCTTTTCCTGAATTATCATATGATGTTATTAAAGCCGGATTTGGTATAGAAATTAATTTTGTTACTAACACTGATTCAAAAGAAAAGTCGATTAAATTGTTTGAAGCTTTAGGTTTTCCACTAAAACCAATTACTCCTTCAAAAAAATAATTAAATTTGAAAATTAAATTTACTTAAATTTATATTCATGGCAAAAAAATCTACAATTGCAAGAGCTAAAAAAACACCAAAATTCAAGTCTAGAAAAGTAAATCGCTGTTTTAACTGTGGTCGAAAAAGAGGCTATATGAGAGACTTCGGTCTATGCCGTATTTGTTTTCGCGAATTAGCTTCTAAAGGTGAAATACCAGGGGTTAAAAAATCAAGTTGATAATTAACTTAAAATAAATATATATTATGACTATTTGTGATCCAATTAGCGACATGTTAATTCGCATTAAGAATGCTGTACGTGTTGGGAAAGAAAAAATTATTTTACCTTCTTCTAAGGTTAAAATAGAAATTTTAAAAGTTTTGAAAAAAGAAGGTTATGTTAGCGATTTTTCTATTTCTGCTAAAGATAAAAAATCTTTTATTGAAGTCGTACTTAAGTATGGTAAAAACGATGTATCATACGTACAAGACGTTAAACGCATTTCAAAACCAAGTAAAAGAGTTTATATTAAATATCCTGAGATTCATACTAAAACTCAATCTACTGTTGTTTTATCTACACCTAAAGGCATTATGCCAGCTAAAGTAGCTAAAAAACAACGACTTGGCGGAGAAGTATTATTTGAAATATTTTAAACTTTTTAATATGTCCAAAATAGGCAAACAACCAATAAAAATACTAGATGATGTCAAAGTTGAATTTGACGAAAGTAAAAAACTTTTAACCTTTACCGGTCAAAAAGGAACATTAACTCATACTATTAGTAATGATGTTTTGATTGAAATAAAGCAAGATGATAAAGAAATTATATTAAAACCACGAAAAGAAGGTCGTGAATTTTTTGCTATCTGAGGAACAGAAAGAGCTCTTATTAATAATTGTATTATTGGTGTATCTGCTGGTTTTGAAAAGCGCTTAATTATTGAAGGTATTGGGTATAAAGCTGAAGTCAAAGGAAATATCCTTGTTTTAAATGTTGGTTATTCTCATCCAGTTGATTTAGAAATTCCTACCGATTTAACAGTAACAGTTGATAAAACTATTATTAGCATTTCCGGTATATCTAAAAAATCAGTTGGCGATTTTTCTGCTTTAGTACGTATTCAAAGAAAAACAAACCCATATTCAATGAAAGGTATTAGATATCAAGATGAAAGAGTCGTTAAAAAGAGTGGTAAAAAAGCAGCCTAAAATATTAAATTAAATATTTTAATAAATCTATTATGCAAAATACAGCAAAAATAACAAAAGAAAAAAGAACAAGAGTTCATAAACGCATTAGATCAAAAGTTTCTGGTACAAGCAGTAAACCTCGTTTATCCATATTCAAATCTAATAATCATATTTACGCTCAAGCTATTGATGATGAACAACAAAAAACATTAGTTTCTGCCTCTGATTTAGAATTAAAAGATGTTAAAGATAAAAAATTAGCTAAAAGTATCTTAGTTGCTCAAAAATTAGGTGAAAAGCTAAAGGATAAAAAAATTAATGAAATAGTTTTTGATCGTGGCGGATTTAAATATCATGGTCGTATAAAAGTTTTAGCCGACGAATTGCGTAAATTAGGAATTAAATTTTAATTATGAAGACAAACGATAATATTAAAACAAACGATGCTGTTAAAAAGGGTATTAGAAAAGATAATTTTGGTTCTAAAAAGCCTTTTGAAAGAAACAGAAGAGACAACAGAAGATCTTCTTCTGAAAATAGCTCTATTAAAAAGAATAGTGATTTTGATCAATTAATTGCTGATATTAGACGTGTCACTCGTGTTACCGCTGGGGGTAAACATATGAGCTTTAGTGTTACCATGCTTCTTGGTAATAAAAAAGGTAAAATTGCTATTGGTACAGCCAAAGGTGTTGACGTTCCTAAAGCTATTGATAAGGCTAAAAAAGAAGCTATGAAAAATATTGTTACTGTTCCTGTTATTAATGATACTGTTCCATTTAAAGCTGAAGGTAAGTTCTGTGCTAGTCGCATCTTAATTAAACCTGCTAAAGAAGGTAAAGGAGTTATTGCTGGCGGTGTTGTTCGTAATATAATGATATTAGCTGGAATTAAAAATGTTACCTGTAAAATATTAAGTGGTTCTCATAGTGCAATCAATAATGGTAAAGCTACAATTGAAGGTTTGAAACAAATTGCACACATTTACAATCTAGAAAACGAAAAAAATAACATAAAAGTCGAAGCTAAAACTCAAGAAGACGAAGAAAAATAATTTAGCGTATTAAATTTATTAAAATGCAAGTTCATAATTTAAAACCAAAAACAAAGATCAAAAAATCTCCTCGTGTTGGCCGTGGTGGCAAACGAGGTACTTACAGTGGTAAAGGTATGAAAGGGCAAAAAGCTCATGCTGGCAGAAAGATTCCAGCTCAATTAAAAGAGCAAATATTGCGTTTGCCTAAATTAAGAGGCGCCACAAATAAAGTTAAAAAAGTTGATATTTTTGAGATTCAACTAAAAACTTTAGTTCAAAAATGTCCAGATAATTTTAAAGTTAATTTAGAATCACTCCGTAATCTTAAACTAGTTCCTAAAAGAATTACTAAGTTTAAAATTATTGGTAAAGTAGATTCAATTAATAAAAAATTGTTTTTGAAAGATTGCAAAATTACAAAACTAGGAGCCAGCTTAATTGAAAAGGCTGGTGGTAAGGTAGAATTTAGTAAATAAATTCTATCTTTTGTATTTTAAAATATTTCAAATAAATATATATTATGATTAAAAATTTCATTAAATTATTTAAAAACAAAGAGCTACGCAAAAACATGTTAACCATTATATTTTGATTACTTGTTTTTCGATTAATTGCCGCTATTCCTATACCTAATGTTGATTTAAATCAGATCAAAACCTTTTTAGAACAAAGTAAAGTTTTTGGTTTATTTGATATATTTACTGGTGGTGCTTTTGGTAATTTATCTATAGGTCTTTTAGGTGTTAGTCCATACATTTCTGCTTCTATTATCATGCAATTAGTAGTTATCATTATACCATCACTTAAAGAGACTTTTCATGAAAACGGAGAAGAAGGCCGTCGTAAGTTTGAAAAATGAACTAAATATTTAACTTTACCTTTAACTATTTTACAAGCGGTTGGTATTTTAAATATTTTGCGCATGCAAAAAATTATTACTATTAATTCTCCTCTTGAATTATGACGTAATGTTTTGCTTTTAACTGCTGCTGCTTTCGTTATTGTATTTATTGGAGAAATTATTACTCAAAAGAAATTAGGCAATGGTATTTCTTTGATTATTTTCTCAGGTATTATTATTAGTTTACCTCAAAGTCTATTTGCTACCATTATGTCAGCTGAAACAATAGCTGCTTGAATTGGTGTTGCTTTATTCTTCTTAATTATGTTAATTATGGTTGTTGCCATTGTATACTTAACTGAAGGGGAAAGAAGACTTACAGTTTCATACGCTAAGCATGTTAGAGGTAATAAAATGTATGGAGGTGTTACAACCTTCTTACCATTAAAAGTTAACCAAGCTGGCGTTATTCCTATTATCTTTGCTTTATCTATTTTAACTTTTCCAGCTTTAATTAGCCAAATGTTAGCCACAACCAATTTGACGTTTTTAGTTACCGCTTCTAATTTTCTTACAACTTTAATTGAAAACAAAGTATTTTATGCTTCCATCTATTTCGTTTTAGTATTTCTGTTTACATTTTTCTATACATCTATCACATTTGAACCAAAAGAAATATCAGATAATTTGCAAAAAAATGGTGGATTTATTCCTGGTTATCGTCCAGGGGAAAATACCGTTTCCTATTTATCCAAAGTATCTAAGAAGATAACATTATTTGGTGCTATATTTCTAGGCCTAGTTGCTGTTTTGCCAATGGCTCTAGAAAAAGTCACCCATGTCACTACTTTTGAAATCGGCGGTACGTCGTTATTACTTATTGTTGCTATTGCTATTGAGGTCAAGAATGCAATTGAAGCTCAATTGGCAATGAGAGAATATGACTACTAAAATTATTTAAAAAATACACGTCAAAGCTTAATGTTTTGGCGTGTATTTAAATTATCTTTTATGCAAAAAAATCAAATACAAAAATATTATTACGGATTTAGTTTTTTTAAAGATTTGTTTTTCGTTAGCGGAGTTTTGATTCCTTTTTTTACTCAATGGGGTGGAATTTCAATGTTTCAAGTTCAGTTTTTACAATCTTGGTTTATGTTTTGGAATTTTATACTAGAAGTTCCTACTGGGGTTGTAGCTGACTATTTTGGTCGTAAAAAATCAGTAATACTGGGTTTAATATTTTATGGTATTGGTGTTTTAATTTATGGATTTATTCCTAGTTTCTATATGTTTCTTGTTTGTGAGTTTATTTTAGCTTTAGGTGTTGCTTTAATGTCTGGCGCTGATAAAGCCCTATTTTTTGATTCGCTTAAAGATATTGGGGAAGAGAAAGAATGTAAAAAATTATTTGGTAAAGCTTATTCTTGAAAATTAATAGCAATTTTAATTGCAGCTCCAATTGGTAGCTTTATTGGATCAAAAATGGGATTAAATATGCCAATAATATTTTCATCTATTTCAATATTTATTGCGCTTTTATTCATATCTAGATTTAAAGAACCAAAACAATATGAAATGGAGAATGAAGCTAAAAAGTATTTTAAGATTTTTACCGAAGGTATCAAATTTGTCAAAAACAATAGTTTTATTCGAAAAATAAGCTTAAATGGTATTTTAATTAATAGTGCTGGCTATTTTATAATTTGATTATATCAACCAATACTAAGTAAATTAAATATTCCTATTATATATTTTGGCTATTTTCATGCAATTTTAGTTTTAGCCCAAGTTATTGTTTCTAGCAACTTTGGTTTTTTTGAAAAGAGGCTAGGATTTAATAACTATTTAAAATTTTCAGGTATTATTGTTATGTTTTTCTTTCTATTAGTGGTTTTAATGCCTAATATATTTACGGTTATACTTTTAATTATCCTTGCTGGTGGGTTTGGGTTAACTCATTTTGAATTTGTTTATGCCCATTTAAATGAAAATATTCCTTCAAGCATGCGAGCAACTATTCTATCAACTGTAGGGTTATTTAGCTCCTTATCTTTGTTTATACTTAATCCAATTATTGGCTTTTTAGCTGACCGTTCACTTATCCTAGTGCTTGGTATTATCAGTCTTTTGCCAATGATAGCTCTTACAATCAGGACTGAAAAGCAAATATAGTTGATATTAAATGTATTTTTGTTATACTATACATATTACATATTGTTATAAAAATTTACATGAAACCAATAAATTTATTAATTGTTTTTGGAGGAAAATCCAATGAACATTCTGTATCAGTTTGATCGGCTAATAATATCATTAAAGCTTTAGATAAAAACAAATATATTTTAACTTTAGTATATATTGATAAAAAGGGAAACTGATATTTATTACCTAATAATATATCGATCGACGAAAAAATTATTAAGCAAAAATTAAATAGTTTAAGCAATGGTTATTTAATTTTAAAAGACTCGAAAGGGTATACTTTAAACTTAAAAACCAAGAAAACTAAATCGATTGATGTTTGTTTTCCTATTTTGCACGGGTTAAACGGAGAAGATGGAACTATTCAGGGATTGCTTAAAACATATAATATAAAATGCGTTGGATGCGATGTTTTATCTTCAAGTATTAATATGGATAAAGTGATTCAAAAAAAACTGTTAAAAGCATCTAATATCAAAACTTCTAATTTTATTAGTATTAAAAAAACAGAAATTGATAATTGGAATTTTAAAAAAATACAAAAAATATTAAAAATTCCTTTTTTTGTAAAACCAGCCAATACGGGATCTTCAGTTGGTATTAGCAAAGTTTATAATGATAAAGAATTTAAACCTGCTATAGTTAACGCTTTTAAACATGATAAAAAAATTATTATTGAAGAGTATATTTCTGGAAAGGAAATAGAATGTTCTATTATTGGAAATTCAAATGTTTTTACTTCCTTGCCTGGGCAAGTAATACCAAAAGATGAATTTTATACTTACGATGATAAATATATAAAATCTGATGGTGCCGAGTTAGTAATACCAGTAAATCTACCTAAAAAAGTAACAAAAGCTATTCAAAATACTGCTATGTATGCATATTTGGCTCTTGAATGTTCTGGATTTGCTCGAGTTGACATGTTTCTAACTGATAAAAATGAAATATATGTTAATGAATTAAATACTATTCCAGGCTTTACTAACATTAGTATGTTTCCTAAACTATGAGAATGCACTGGTTTAAAATATACCCAATTAATTAATTTGTTAATTAATTTAGCTCTAAAATATTAAAAAAATATGAAAAAAGTTTAGCAAAATTAATAAAATTTTTTAAAAATACTTAAATTATGTTTAATTTATTTAAACCATATTCAAATTTAGTTGCCTTGTTTTCAGAAAAAAAAGATGGGCCAATGAAAATTACTGATGATCAACGTAATTTTACTAATAGAAATGTTTTTTTAAAAAATAATAATATTAATCCTGATAATATATATGTTGGTCGCTTAAAGCATACAAGCAATATACAAATTGTATCTAGTACAAGTGAAAAAATGTTTCATAATTGTGATGGTTTAATTACTAATTTAAAAGATGTTTATTTAAGTTTTACAATTGCAGATTGCACCGCTGTATATATTTTTGATTTTGAAAACAATGTTATTGGCCTTCTTCATGCTGGTTGAAAAGGATTACATGATGATATTATTAAAAAAGCTGTAAATTTAATACAAAAGAATTTTAATTCAAAACCAAATAATATTTTAGTTGGAATTTCTCCACTTTTATGCGAAAAATGTTATGAGGTCAAAGAAGATTTTGTTGAAAATTTTAAAGATTATCCTGATGCTTTTATATATATAAATAACAAAATATATTTTGATTCAAAATATGTTTTACTTAAAAAAATTCTAGAGCTAAAAATTCCAGAATCAAATATTGAGTTTATTAATGAATGTACTTATTGTTTAAAAGATAAATATTTTTCTTATCGACGTGATCAATATGGATGTCCTCCAGATGAGATTAAAGCCATGATGGCTGTTTTTGGTATTAAAAATTAAAAAAATATTATGATTGAAGCTGTTATTTTTGATATGGATGGGGTTATATCTGATACCCAAAAAATTCACTCTGAAGTTGAGTCAGAGATATTCTCTCGATATGATGTTACAATAACGCCAGATGAAATTA
Source organism: uncultured Candidatus Saccharibacteria bacterium (assembly GCA_964507765.1). Taxonomy (GTDB): domain Bacteria; phylum Patescibacteriota; class Minisyncoccia; order UBA6257; family JAKLIH01; genus JAKLIH01. The sequence continues at coordinate 5,006 of CAZDQI010000002.1, read as the reverse complement.
CTGATAAATACGCTGGTGTTAGAACTAGGGAGGTTTTTAAAAAGGTATTAAGTGAAAAAGGCGTTGATTTTAATGTAGAAGAGTTAATGGAAGAAAAAACTAGTAAAGCAATTGAAAAATTCAAAATATCAGTAGATCCAATTGATGGGATTTACGATTTATTAGATTTATTAGATGCTTTAAATATTAAAAAAGCTGTTGCATCGGCGTCTTTTTCTGAATTAATTAATATTATTTTAAATCAACTTAATATTGTTGATAGGTTTGATGCTCTTGTTGGTGCAGATATGGTTTCTCATGGGAAGCCTGATCCAGAAATATTTTTATTAGCTGCTAAAAAGATTAATATCAGTCCCGAAAACTGTTTAGTTATAGAAGATGGATTAAGTGGAATGATAGGCGCTTCAAAAGCCAATATGAAATGCATTGGTTTAGTTAAAAAGTTTGATTTTGATAAATATCCAACCAAAAACCAAGTTTTATCTTTAAAAGAAATAAATAAAGATTATTTATTAAAACTATAATTTGTTTTTGCTTTTTTCTTTCTTTTTTGTTATATTTTACATATATATTAATATTTAAAATTTTGATATGAAGACAATTTATGCTAGCTTTATTGGTAAAGGCAATTGTGGTAAAGGAACTCAAGCCAAAATATTGGCTGATAAGTATGATTTAAAAATGATATCAACCGGTAGCTTATTAAGAGAATGAGCTTTAAAAGGAGACGAAAATTTTTGAGCTAAGAAAATTAATGAAGATATCGATGAGGGAGTTATTGTTCCAACCGCTCTAGTTTTTTATTTATGATTTTCCAAATTATTGAATTTTGATATTAATCAAGGTGTTGTTTTTGAAGGCAGTCCTAGAATGCCAATAGAAGGGGAAGCTATGGATGAAATATTTAAATGAATGGGAAACAACCATTTTTTTGTTTTTAATTTAAATATTCCAGATGAAGAATCATTACATAGGTCTTCTATTCGTCGTTATTGTCCTAAATGTCATCGCACATACTCTTTAGATATTGATCCTGGGATTACACATTGTAAAGATGACGATACAGAATTAATTATTAGGGATGATGATCGCCCAGAAGTTATTAAAAAGAGGATTGAAGAATTTAATGAACATGTTGTGCCAACCATTGAACTTCTTCGCTTGAAAGGTGTTTTATATGACATAAATGGCGTTGGCTCAATTGAAGAAATAGCCGGAAAAATTAATCAAATAGTTGAAGAAAAAATACATGATAACAATTAAAAGTAAAAAAGATATTGAAATATTAAAAATTGGAGGTAAAATTTTAAGAAAAACATTAGTACAAGTTTCTAAATTAATTAAACCAGGAATAGATGGCCTAACTCTTGATAACTTTGCTTTTAACTTTATTAAAGATAATGATTGTATTCCTGCTTTTTTAAACTATAAAGCTGGATTTATGTCTACTCCTTTTCCTTCAACATTATGCTTGTCTAAAAACAATGTTATTGTTCACGGTGTTGCTTCCAAAGATTTAATTTTAAATGACGGTGATATTATTAGTATTGATTGTGGCTTGTCCTATAAGAATCTTTTTGTTGATAGTGCAATTACTGTATGCGTTGGTAATGTTGATAAAAAAACAAAACAATTAATTAATACAACCAAAGAGTCTTTAAATAAAGCAATTTATATGTGTAAAAAGGGGAAAACTGTTGGTGATATAGGTTATACCATAGAGTCACATGTAAACAAAAATGGTTTTCATGTTATTAAAGAATTAGTTGGTCATGGAACTGGGTTTCAGTTACACGAAGAGCCAGAAATATATAATTATGGCATACCTGGATCGGGGATTAAATTAAAACCAGGATATGTTATTGCTATTGAGCCAATGGCTACTTTTGATCAAACCACTGTTGTTCAAAACGAAAGAGATGAATTTGTTACAGAAAATGATCAGGTTGCTGCTCATTTTGAACATAGCATTGCTATTACCGATAAAGAACCAATTATATTAACAAAATAAATTCAAAAACATCTTAAAACAAAACCATGAGATTTTTAGGGATTGATTATGGCAACAAAAGAATAGGAATTTCTGTTAGTGATGCATCTAATGTTATAGCTAATCCATATACAACTATTATAAATAAAGATTTTAAAACTGTTATTAATCAGATAATTGAAATTATTAAAAACGAAGATATAACTGATATTGTTATTGGTACTCCGCTCAGTTTTGATTTTTCTAGCACAGAACAAACAGAACTTACTCAAAAATTTATTAATTATCTAAAAACAAAACTTCCTGAAATTAATATTCATGTTGTGAATGAAATATTATCGACCAAAGAAGCAGAGAATAGACTTGATAATGTTAGTAATAAAAAATCTATTATCGATCAAACTGCTAGTTGTTTGATTTTACAAGGATATATAGATAAAAATCAATATGAAAAATAATATTATTTTAAAAAATGTTGAATTAAATAAATTCACTACTTGTAAAACTGGTGGTGTTGCTAAATATTTTACTCAAATTGATAATGTGGATGATTTGGTTAATATTTTAAATCTAACCAAAAAAGAAGGATTAAAAGTTTTTGTTTTAGGTGGAGGCAGTAATATTTTAATCAACGATAGCGGTTTTGATGGTTTGGTTATTAAAGTATTAAATAAAAGATTTAAAATTAAAAAGATAGATGATGAATATTTTGAAATTAATGTCGGAGCAGGTTGAAATTTAAATAATTTAATAACCAAATTACAAAATGAGTCAATCTCATGTATTGAAGATTTGTTTGGTATACCTGGAACTATTGGTGGTTCTGTTCGTGGTAATTGCGGTGTAGGGTATTTTGAAATTAAAGATGTTGTTAGTGACGTTTATAACATTGATTGATTAAAATTTAATGAATATAATTTTGAAATAAAAAAATATAACCAAAACGAATGTGGTTTTGGTTACCGAGAAAGTATTTTTAAAAGAAAAGCTAATATAATATGAGAAGTAAATTTAATTGGTAAACGGTTAGATAGTAATATAATTAAAGAAAAAACAAAAAATACAATAGATAAAAGAATTAAAAGCCAGCCATATGAATTTCCTAATTTTGGTTCTACGTTTAAGAATGTACAATTAGAAGAATTTGATCCAAATATTTGAAACGAAGATAATTTATTAGTTATTGATTGTCAAAATACCAAGCAAGTTCCAGCTGGATGGCTTATCGAGCAATGTGGACTAAAAGGATTTAGTATTAACGGCGCAAAAATATCAGAGAAGCATGCTAATTTTATAATTAATTTTGACAAAGCCAAAAGCGAAGATATTTTTAATTTAATTTCTTTTGTTAAAGGAAAAGTTTTAGAAAAATTTGGAATTTATTTAGAGCTAGAAGTTCAATTGATCGGATTTTAATTTACAAAAAATATTTTTAAAAATATTTTTTAAATTTTTCATTTTACCTCTTGATTTTTTTTAAAAAATAGTTTACAATATATTTGAAATATATAAAAATATTTTTAAAAATATTTTAAGGTCGAAAAATTTAAAATACAATTTTAAAAAACTATCATGGTTGCAAAAAATAAAACCACAAAAGTTGCTAAAAAGAAACCAGTAAAGAAAGCAACAAAAAAGGTTGTCAAAAAAACCACAAAGAAACCAGTAAAGAAAGCAACAAAGAAAGTTGTAAAAAAAGCAGTAAAGAAACCAGCAAAAAAGGTTAAAAAAACTGTTAAAAAGACAACTACCAAGAAAGCCAAGACAACCAAAAAAGCAAAGAAATAGTTAGTTTAAAACGAAAGTTAGTAGTACTAACATTCAAATAAACTAGTTCAAAAATAGTTTATTAAAGAAAGCTTTGACCACCCTCATTTATTTGAGGGTGGTTTTAGTTTGATTTTTTAATTACTTTTGTTTATACTGTTTATATATAAGAATTAAACAATTTTTTATGTATAATTTAGATCCAAATATTGTAAAATTTATTTTAACATTTGTAGGATCGTTTTTGATACTATATCTTATCAAAACGTTCATAATTGTTAGATTAAAAAATTTATCAAAAAAAACATCTAACAAATTTGATGATTTACTAATTAATCTTGTGAATAAATTACATATAGTCTTTTATATCTCTCTTGCTTTATTCATTGCTTCCTGTAGTACCAATTTACCACAACTTGAAAAAATAGTATCGTATATAATTTTAGTCAATGTCTTTTATTATGGTATTATATTCTCTCAAGGAATTTTAAAATTTTTTATTGAAAAAAATACTAATACCGATAATAAACACTCTTTGTCTTTAATGCACAAAATACTTAACTTTGTTATTGTTGTTTTTGCTATTTTATTGCTATTACAAAATCTTGGTGTTAACTTAACATCTGTTGTTGCTGGTCTTGGAGTTACTGGTATAGCAATTGCTTTTGCTATCCAAAACATTCTAGGTGATATTTTTGCCTATTTCACAATTCATTTTGATAAGCCTTTTAAAGAAGGGGATTTTATTAATGTTGGCGATGAATACGGTGTAGTTAAAAAAATAGGTATAAAATCAACTAGAATAGAAAACTTATTAGGAGACGAAATTGTTTTTTCTAATAAAGATTTAACTGAAGCTAGAGTCCATAATTACAAGAAAATGGAAAAAAGAAGAAATACTTTAACTATTGGAGTAGAATATAGCACTGATATATCTAAATTAGAAACAATAAAAGAGATCTTAAATGATATAGTTAAAGATATTCAAGATATTGAAATTGGTAATATTGTTTTTGATGAATTATCAAGCTCTTCTTTAAACTTTACGATTATTTACTATGTTTTAGATGGAGATTACAATAAACATTTAAATATTAAGGATTATATAAACTTCGAAATAATTAAAAAATTTAAGGAAAACAATATTAATTTTGCTTTTCCTTCACAAACTGTATATGTTAAACAAAGCGAAATTTAAAAATAGTTTCACCCTAGTAGAATTAATGATAGTAATAGCAATTCTTGCTAT
>CAZDQI010000001.1:27377-35888 GCA_964507765.1 uncultured Candidatus Saccharibacteria bacterium | reverse complement strand
TTATCTCCTGGCGCATATATTGGCGTAAGCCTTGCTGTTATTGCTTTTATTGTATTAGCTTTAACATAAATTTGATTTGTAAAATATCTTATATTATGATAAAATATATGTATATAAAATAAAAGCAAAATATGAAAATACGTAAAAATTCAATTGCGTTTTGCGGCGTTAATTGAGGAGATGAGGGTAAAGGTAAGATTGTTGACCAAGTTACTGATGCTAAAATATTCTTTCGTGATAACGGCGGAAGCAATGCTGGTCATACTGTTGAATTAGATAACGGTCAAAATATCAAATTACACCATTTACCATCTGGTATTTCTAAAACTAACAGTACTGTTATTTTAGGAAAAAATATGGTTATTCATCCAAAGGAATTAGTGTATGAAATTAATGAAGCCACTAATTTTTTTAATAATCAAATTGCTAATATCAAAATTGATGAAAATGCATTACTTTGTTTAGATACTCATCGTGCTTTCGAACAAGTAATTAAAGACAGAAAAAACGGATGCCAAGGTTCAACCGGTAGAGGTATAGGCCCTGCTTATGTTGATCAAATGTATCGTTTTCCATTAACAATGAAAGATTTGCTTAATTGAAACGAAAAAAGAATATCAGATCACTATGATTTTTACCAATGTTTAATCAAAGGACTTGGTAGAGAAATGTCTGAAATTGAGGTTGCTTTTTCCAATTCAAAAGATAAATTTAAAGTTGGTTCAAAAGAGTATTTTATAAACAATCTAAAAGAACAAGCAGATATTCTTAAAAAATACATTGAAGATATTTATGATTTTTTAAAACAAAATTGAGAAGACGAATCAATAAAGTTTGTTTTTGAAAAAGCTCAAGGTATTGGTTTAGATTTACGTTGAGGGGTTTATCCAGATGTAACAGTATCAAACGTTTGTTTTGATGGTTTTCGAGCTTCAACTTATGGAATTGTTAATCCTAATGAGATAGAAAAAAGAGTAGGGGTTGACAAAGGAACTTATGCTAGCAGCGTTGGCTCAAGAAAATTACCAACATTAATGCCAGAACAAGAAGCTAGTCTTTTTAGAGAATATGGTCATGAATATGGCGCTACAACCGGCAGAACCAGAGATATTGTATACAAAGATTTAGTTGCATTAAATTTCTATCTTAAGGCCGGAGATATTAATTCTTTAGCTATGACTCATATAGATAGTGTTTTTCCTAATATACCAGTTAAAATATGTGTAGAATATCAAATTAATGGTAAAAAAGTTGATTATAGGCCAGATCAAGAATTCTTAAACAAAGTAACACCAATATATATCGAGCTTCCTAGTTGAGATAGAGAAAAAATTCAACAAGCTAAAACTTTTAATGATATGCCAATAGAAGCTCAAGATTTTGTTCGATTCGTTGAAAAAGAAACTGGTGTTAAAGTTAACTATTTAACTAATGGTCCGAAAAGAAGTCAGATTATTCAACTATAATTAAAAATATTAAATTTAAAGTATGGCAATAGTAATTAATTTTAAAATTTGTGACAACTCAAGTGATTGTGAAGGTCCTAAAGTATGCCCAGTTAATGCAATTGTATGAGATGAAAAAGAAAAAACTTTAAAAGTTGATAATGACAAATGTATTAGCTGCGGTAAATGTGCTGATGCCTGCCCAGCTGGAGCTATTCATGTAGCTAAAAACGAAGAAGAGTATAAAAAAATAAAAGCAGAAATAGAAAATGACCCAAGAAAATTATCAGATTTATTTGTTGATAAATATGGTGCTCAAGTTTTAGATTTAGATACTCTAATAAAAGATAAAACAGTTTTTGAAGATAAAATAAATAAAACTAATAAATTAGTTATTTGTGAAGTTTTTAAACCAGACTATATCCAATGTTTACTTCGAGCTGTGCCAATCAAAGATTTATTTCAGCATGTAGATATGCTATTTTACAAAGTAGATGGGTCAGAAATTACTGATCTAGAAAAAGAATATGAAATTAATGATTTTCCAAGCTTATTGTTTTTTAAAGATGGCAAATTGGTTAATAAGATAGAAGGATTTGTTGATATTGATAATAAAAAGGAATTTCAAGAAAAAATTCAAAAAATATTAGAAAAAATCCAATAACTAAATAGAGATTATTATACAAAAACACATCAATTTTAAAATTGATGTGTTTTTAATCATTAATTTGACTTTATATATTTTATTAAGTATAATTATTATATAAACTACTAATAAATCAAAACATTATGAATACATTAAGAGAAAAGTACAAAGAAAACGAAAAAGACGGTCTAGAAAAAGTAAAAATAGAAAGAATTTTAGTTGATATTATAGTCGGTATTGAAAAAACTGATTTTGATGATATTAATTTTTTCTCTAATATTAACAAAACCGATAAAGGACTGTTAATTAATATAGTTAACAAGGTATTAATGATTGAAAAAAAACTTTATCCTTCACGTAATTTTTCGGATACTACTAGAATGAATGCTATAAAAACATGATATCTCATTAATAAAAAAAGAAACACCTTACCAAAACAAGATACAGATAAAATAATTAATAAGATTCTTGGTAAAGATATAGCCGATAAGATTAATTACATGTCTTCAAAAAACAACGCTAAGATAAACTTAATTGCTGAATATGCTGAAGAAATTAAATTAGCAATTGAAACAACAAGTTTTCCTACCGTTGAAAGAAGATTAAGATGTAATTCTGCAATACTACATAACTATTTTTATAATAATCATAGAGATTGATATAGCAAACTTAAAGAAAATTTAAAAAAAATTAAACCAGAAATTGTTAATGAGATGAGAATGCTTAGAGAAGAAGGGCTGTCTTATGAAAAGATATTAAGGGAAATGAATAGCAGATATCCAAACAATCCAAAATTAGCTCATATGGCAGGAACGACTGTTAAAAAATTAATAGAAGAGAATAATTAAAATGGAAAAATTTAAAACATTGTATGATAAATTAAATAAAGAACAGAAACAAGCTGTTGATATTATTCAAGGGCCTGTTATTGTAAATGCTGGACCGGGAACAGGTAAAACACAAATTTTAAGTTTAAGAATTGCTAATATTCTAAAAAAAACTGATACTGATCCTGAAAATATATTAGCCTTAACGTTTACTAATGCTGGAGTTGTTTCTATGAGAGATAGGTTATCTTCTATTATCGGAAGCTCTGCCTATAATATAGAAATTAATACCTTTCACGGTTTTTGTAATAATATTATTAAAGAACATCCAGAGCATTTCCCAGAATATGGGGAATTTAGCAATATAGATGATATTACTAAATTAAAAATAATTAAAAATATTTTAAATACCATAAAATTAAAAGAAATAAACAAAAACATAGATGCTAAAAGTATTGCCGGTATTATTTCTAAATTAAAACAAGAGAATATTTCTTATCAAAATTTAAGAGATATAGCAGAAAATGCTAAAAAAGAATTGAAAAAAGAAGACTATTATTATGTAAGACCAAAAGCAGGGCAAGAAAATACCGTAAAGCAAGAGTATTACAATGATTTAAGCAAAATAGATAGAAATATAGAATTAAGTTATATATACGAAGAATACGAAAATGCTTTAGGTGAAAATCATTATTACGACTATAATGATATGATATTATTAGTTTTGAAAAAAATGAAAGAAAACGAAAATTTTTTATTTGATCTTCGTGAAAAATATCTATATATTTTAGTTGATGAATTTCAAGATACCAATTTAAGTCAATATGAAGTTTTAACCACATTAGCTAGTTTTGATGATTTTCCTAATTTATTTGTTGTCGGTGATACCAAGCAGGCTATTTATAGATTTCAAGGAGCTAGTAACTATAATTTTATAAATTTTAAAGAAAGATATCCAAGAGCTGTAAGTATAGATTTAATTAATAACTATAGATCAACTCAACAAATACTTGACTCTGCTTTTTCTTTAATTCAAAAAGATAAAGAATTAAAAAGTAATCAAGAAAAAGGTAAAAAAATACAAGTTGTAAAAAACATAAATCAAAAACTCGAAGCATATTTTGTAGCTAAAAAAATACAAGAGTTGAAAACAGATTTAAACAATATCGCCGTATTATATCGTAGTCATAAAGATAGTTTTGAATTAATTAACATTCTTCAAAAACTAAATATACCTTTTAATGTTAAAGATAAAAATGGTATTTTTGGAGATTTAGATATTGAAAAATTTATTATTCTGTTAAAAACAATAGAAGATTATGGGAATGATAAATATTTAGTAAATGCTATGCATATTGATTTTTTAAATTTAAATGAAATCGATGTATATAAATTTATTGATAAATATTCTACTGATCATGTAAATCAAAATCTTTATGATGTAGATTATTCTGATATAAAGATGAAAGATAAAAAGTCTTTTGACAATTTCTTTGAAAATTTGGCTATATGAAACAAAAAATCAAAAAATATTCCAATAAATGAATTTATTACTCATATTATTAATGAATCAGGATTTTATACTCATTTATTTAAAAGCAAGGAGGTTCTTAATAAATTAAATAAATTATCAGCCTTAATAGACTATATAAAAGAAAAAATACAAATAGATAAAAAATATTCGTTAAAAGATTTTCTTTCAGATATTGATATTGCTAAACAAGAAGGCATTGATTGAAAAGTAGAAGCAGTTGAATCAAATGGCGTTAATTTAATGACTGCTCATGGAGCTAAAGGACTTGAATTTGATTACGTTTTTATTCTAGCTGCTAATCCGTGCTATTGAGAAGATAAAAGGGCATATAATGCAATATCTCTTTTAGAGGAAGTAATAAAAGGGGATGATAAAGAAGAAAAAATAAACGATGAAAGGCGTTTGTTCTATGTTGCGTTAACTCGTGCTAGAAAAAATGTATATATATCATATTTAAAATCTAGAGATGAAAAACCTTTAAATCCTAGTAGATTTATCACGGAAATAAAAGAAGAATTAAAAGAAGAAACAGAAATTGATAATAAAAAAGAATACGACAATGAAGGCTTAGATTTTAAGATAATTGAAAAGCCTAAAGATATTTTAAATAAAGATTTAATTAAACAAAAGTTTTTAGAAAAAGGATTATCACCAACTTCTTTAAACAATTATTTAAAATGTCCATGATCGTTTTTCTATAAAAATCTATTTAGAATTCCAGAATTTAAAAACTCTAGTTTATGTAAAGGAACCGCAATGCATACCGCCATTCAAAAAGCATACGAAGAATATGCTAGAAATGGAAATATAACTGAAGAGTTTTTAATTCAAGAATTTAAAAAAGCAATAAATAAAGAACCAATTTTAAAAGAAGAATATGAAAAAATTAAAGAAGAGTCAATAGAATCTTTGAAAAAATATTTTAAAGAAAATTTTAATGAATTTAAAAATCCAGGACTTAATGAATACAAAATTAAAGATGTTTTTATTGATGATATTCCTATAACCGGTAAATTAGATAGGATTAATTTTATTCAAGATACAAAAAAAGTTGATGTTATTGATTTTAAAACGGGAACGCCTAAGAGCGAAAAAGATGTATTAGGTATAAACAAATCAAGTACAGGCAATTACTATAACCAATTGGTTTTTTATGCTTTGTTGCTTAAATACCACCATAACCAAAAATATATATTTAACAATGGAATTATTGATTTTGTTGAGCCTAAGAAAAATGGAAAATTTGTAAAACATACATTTTCAGATATTAATAATACAAAAATTGACGAATTAGAAGATTTAATTAAAAAAATATCAAAAGAAATACTAGAATTAAAATTTTGAGATCAATATTGTGATGATCCAGATTGTTTTTATTGCAAATTAAGAAAAATGCTAGATTAAATTGTTTTTTATATAATTAAATGCTATAATTTATATAAATATTAAACAAACAATTATGAACAAAAAAACATTGTTAATCATTGCTTTATTAGCTTTATTATTAATTGCATACTTAGTATACAATAATTTTACTAATAAAAGTAATTTAAATATTAAAACAACCACAACTAAAGAACTAATTGGCGGAGAAACTGACGAGCACGGATGTTTAATTGGAGCAGGGTATCAATGATGCCCAAGCAAACAAGAATGCCAAAGATTATGAGAAGGTAATTGTGACCCAGATTTTATAAAGTCGGTTACATTTGTGGAAACTAAAGATAATTGAACTATTTATTATGAAGAACCAGGGAAGCCAGCATTAACAACGCCATTTATATTTGATGCCGATTGTAATGTTGATGGAGTTTTATGCCAAGATTTAAAATTTAAAACTGGGGACAAAGCTAATATTAAAGGCATAACTGTTGATGATTATATTCTAATAACAGAATTAACTTATTAACTATGGCTAAGAAAAGAAGAAGCAATACATTAAAATGAATTATATTCATTGTATTTTGTCTAATTATTTGAGTTTTATTTGAAAACTTTAATTTTTTTGTAAATAGGAATAATTCAAATAATGAGAATATAACCAATACAACTACAACTCTTACTAATATTCAATACGAAACAAGAAAAATAAACGAAGAAAACGGAACACATATTATTAATGTTTCTTACCCATATTTTAATATTGCTTTTATTGACGACAATATTAAGAGTTTTATTAATAAAACTATAGAAGATTTTAAAAACTACACTGAAATACCTGCTTCATCAAGCTACAAGAATATGCTTGATATAGTTTATGATACATATTTAATTTCAGATGATACTATTAGCATTCGGTTTATCGATGCAGTTTATACTGGTGGAGCTCATGGAAGTCAACAAGTGGCTACTAAAAACTTTGACTTAAAAACAGGTAGAGAAATACAATTAAAATATTTGTTTAAAAATGATAGCTATATAGAATATATATCAAATAAAACAATTGAGAAGTTAGATGCTGATAATATTAGTGAAATTCACTGAATACAAGAAGGGGCTGGTCCAAAATATGACAATTTTGAAAATTTTACATATAGTAAAAATGGAGATAATCTTGTATTTCATTTTAATCCTTATCAAGTGGCTCCTTATTCAGCAGGAATTGTTACTTTTGAATTACCAATTTCAGAAGTTAAGGATTTTTTAAGATAAATTGACAATAAGATTAAATTAATATATAATATTAATAATTAATATTTAAAAAATTAACATGGAAAACAACAGCGATTTTAACAATTTGCCCAACGACTTTAACGTTGATATGGGTATTGATTGATATATTGATGAAATTATTAAACAAAAACCAGAATTCAATGATTTAGACGAAGAAGTTTTAGATCAAATAAAAAAAGATTTAAAACCAAGAGTTGAAAGTCATATTAATATAGAAATTCTTAAAAATATTCCCCAAAATAAATTAGAAGAATTTGAAAAAATAGTTGATAGTAATAATCAAGAAAAAATTCAATCATTTTGTAATGAAAATATACCTAATCTTAAGGATGTTATAGCTATGGCTTTAATCAGTTTTCGTGATAGTTATACAGGTGATAATTACTAAATCAATAAATTTTAAATATGAAAGAAAAACAAAAAGCAAAATGAAACAAAAAGGGGAAAATAAAATCAGAGGATTTTGATAAAAAATTCGAAGATTTGATAAATAAAATTAGAAAAACAATAGTTTCTTTGCCTAAAAGCATTAAAGATAATTTTTCTGAAGAACAAATTATATCTTTTATTAAAGACACATATCTTTCTAATAAGCAAAATTTAGAAAAAGCTACCGATGAAGAGAAAAAAATAATCAAACAGTTTGAAAAGAAAACTAATTTAAAAACAAATGAAACTTCAGGTGTAGTTTTATCCGCATTAGAATATATACAAAAAACAAGTGATACTAAAGAAAATGTTAAAGATGCAAGAAAAGAATATAAATTAAGAAATGTTTCTAAAAATTACAAAACAGATAAATTAAGCTTAAATAAAAAAAGAGAAGACATATCTAATATAGACAGAGGTGCTTTACATGAAGATAGGGTGTATTCTGAACTTTTGATTAAAATTGCCGCACCAGAAGAAATGTCAAAAAATCTTAAAGATTTATGAAAAAAATACCTTTCATCTAAAGAGAATATAGATAAAATTGAAAACCAAAAAAACTTTTTAACAGAATACAATAAATATACTAAATCCTTAGAAAAGGTTTTAAAGGTTTTTTATGAAGAAAAACCTGATATACAAGGAGAAATAGAAGAAGAGATATTTAAAAAGTTAAAAGAGATTACCGAGAATAAAAAAACTCTTAAAAAATTAGTATCAGAATACAAAAAGGTTCAACCAGATAAATTCTTTGATAAAAAGGTAGGAAAAATGTCAAAAGAGCTAGAACCAACATATATTTTAAATGATATATTCTTTAAAGCCTACAAGTATTTAGAAATGAAAAATAGGGCTAGGGATAAATACCTAACTGATAAAAAGTTTAAAATTAATGAATATCAATTTGAAGAATTCTCTGATTCTAGCAAGCCAGTTAGTCCAAAACCAGAAAAACCT
>CAZDQI010000001.1:20164-27277 GCA_964507765.1 uncultured Candidatus Saccharibacteria bacterium | reverse complement strand
AAAATTAAAAATATTAAAATAAAAACCGCCTTTATTTCTTATTCTGAAAAGATGGCGAAAATTTACGCTAGAGATATGGCGGAAAGAAAGCTTTCAAATAGTTACAAAGAAGACAAGCCGTTAAAATTAACCTCCAAGATAGGCAACGCTTTTAAACGAATGTGAAAATTCGGTTTATTTAGAGAATATTATAGGCAAAAAGAAATATCTAAATTTAAAAAAGATATTGTTCAAAACAAAAATCTGTTTATTGACGAAGATCTTTCTATAAATTCTCAATCAAATCTTAATGCTGATATTATTAAAAGATTAATATCAGTCGATGATTTAAAAGATGTTATTCATACCGGGGATAAAGTAAAGTTATTAGAAGATAAGGAAATAAAAGACCGAGTTATTAATTCTGTTAAATTGTATGCTTTAGGATTAATAAATGACAGTGAATTTATTGATTATCAAAAAAATATTTCAAATAAAATTAAAGAAAAAAATCCTGAAATTTTTGGTGAGTCAGTTATTGACGCTAATAATTTATTAGAAACAGCTAAAGGCCTTAAAATTGCCTTTGCTCATAATAAAGGTTTAAGAAATGCCGATATTGATTTAGATATAATTATTGGTGATATTAAAACAGGGGTCCGAACAGAACAAAAATTAAGTGGACTAGATCGTTTGATTGATAAAATGGGTAAGACCAAAGTAGGAAAATTTGTAAATGAGACTACTTTAGCTAGCGCTCTATCTATAGCTCAAGGAATTGGCAATACTTTAGGAACATTTTTCTTATATAATAAAGTTGCTGCCTTTGCATCACTTGGCGGAACAGCTTTGCTTTCTGGTGTTTTAGGTGCAAGTAGAAAGAGAAATTATCTTGACCAAAAACGTAATCAACATTTACGAGAAGTTGCTAGTGGTAGAGGTTTTAATCACAAAGATAAGCAAAGATTAATATTTGAGCGTTTTAGAACAGATTCTTTATCCGCTCCTAAATTAATAGATAATTTTAAAAGAGTAATAGATGGATTGTCTAAAGAGTCTTTAAAAAATAAAATAACTATAGAAAAAGTATCAGAATATATACATGCTATTAATCAAATTGATGCTAGAATTAATTTATCAGACAATAAATTAATTGATTTAATTTCTTTTTCTAGCCCAAATACAATTGACAAAGAAAGAACTCAATTAGATATATTAAGAGCTAAATTAAAAGTTAAATTAAGAAAAATATCAGAAGAAAAAGGTTGAACTTTTGGAGGTAGAAGTTTTGATGAATATTTATCTATGGGAACTGATTTGCAAACAAGAAAATTACAAGAAGATGAAAATGGTGTTAATCAAAAAAACAAAGAATTTGCTAAATACAAATGTAAAGAAGGAATGAAAACTTTTGTTAAAAGTGCTATAACTGGTTTAGTTATTGGTGTTGTTGCACAAGAAGTTGGGGCTGCCATTAATCCTAATCAACAAGGCGCAGTTGAATCTTGATTTGGGAAAATAGATCAAAGTCCAAAAAGCCAAACAGCTTTAAAAAGCTTTACTGATTTTATTGGTAACAAATACAGTAATTCAGCTGCTGGATTTTTAGGACAAACAGACACTTTTCATACCAATTCAAAACCAGAATCAATTTTATTGGACAATAATAGAAAGTTAATATTAGGTAACGATGGTAATTACGACTTGTATCAGAAAGGTAAAATGATAAACGATAATATTATATCTTTTGAAGAAGATGGAACATTAATAAACAATACAGTAGATTGAAAGAATCAAGGTATAGTAGTTGATAGTTCGCAAGCTAATACTATAGCTGATAAATTAGCTAAAACTAATATTTCAGTTAATCAAATGTCAAAGATAAATCCAGAGATGGTTGATGTAGCGGGTAAAAGAGTATGGGTAAGAAACGATACAACTGGATTTTATGACCATAACGAACTTGGTCTTGGACTAAAATCAAGCATTAATAGCGAACCTATTATTGATGTTAGTGCTATGACCGAATCAGGCTCTTTTAGCGGTAATCAACAATTTAATATTGTAGAAGCGATTAAAAATGGCAATGCTAAAATTTTAGTTTCGTTATCAGAAGACAGCTCTGGTAAAGTCTTTGAATTGCCATTAAATTCAAATAGTATAACCATTGATAAATCTAATCCAATATATCCGCTATTTTCTACAAATAATCAAAACGTCAGTTTTAATGGTGGATCTATTGAAGTTGCGATTAAAGATAATAATGTTTGAAATATATTATCTACTGTTACAGGTAAAAATACAATTAGCAACTTTAATATAAATACTCCAATTCCAGAAGTTGTTAACACTATTTCAATTAAAACTATTCCTGAACAAATAACAAATTTGCCTTATACCGTCCCTCCATTTATTCCTGTTAATCCAGATAAACCATTAACAGGAGGTAATAAAAATGATAAAGAGCAATATATACATGCTATACCAACTAATATAGATATTAAAACTAAAAAATACAAAAAAGGTGAAAATGTTGATATAGAATACAATAAAAAACTTTCTGGTGAAAAAGCTGGATTTGAATTAGCTAAAATTGCAGAAAGTAAAGAAATAGATTTAACCAAATTAAGCCGAGAAGAATATGCAAGCTTTGCCAAAGAAAATTACTTGGCTATTAGTAGCAATGAACTTCGTATGGCTTCTGATTTTAGACAAGCAAAATCAAAAGAAGAATTGGAAAATCTTAAAAAAGAAAAAATTAAGTCTGTTGATAGAAATACAGTTGAAAACTTTAATAACTTTTCTGAAAGAGTTAAAGCTATTGCTAAAGATCCAAATGAAAGCAAATCTATAGATCCTAACATTGATGTTGCAAAAGGAACAAAAGATTCTAACCATTGATTATTCTTTAATGTTAATGGAGGTTATTCTGAAAATGAAAACACACTTTCAAAAGCATATTTTTCTTTTAAAGATTTATCTAAATTCAAGTTGTCTGAATTTGCAAAGTTCTTAAAATTATTACGAGACAAAGGATTTAAAGGCGATATAAAAATTTTTCAAAAAATTGATACTGGCGGAGCTTTGCTCAATGATCAAGTTGTTATTCATGGTCCAGATTCTGAATTAGCACTTAATTTAGCCAGCACTCATTTTGGCAACAGTATTAATAACCAAAATACTGGCTACGATAAGAAGGTGAATGGGAAATGAAAAAGTTATTCTGAAATATTAGCCGAAGATATTAAAAACCATGTGAATAAATAGAATAAAAACCAGCGTTAATCGCTGGTTTTTAATTGTTTTCCAAATACATCTGGTGCTATCTTTTTTAAAATAGGAATTAATAACGTAATTATAATTGTAGACAATAAAACATAAATTATACTTAATATTGTTTCGTTTATTGATATTGTTATAATCTTATTTAAAACTCAATAAATTAATACATGTAATCCAAAAAAAGTAAGAGAATTTCTACCAATAAATTCTAAAATTCTATTTCTTTTTAATATTTGAGATATTTTTATTACGACATATATTCCAACTAAAGCTGTTAATGTTAATACCATGTAATATGCCAATCCTGTACTAGAAGTTAAAATATATTCATATATGTTTTTAGCATATATAGGTAATGTATTAATAGTCAAGGCTAAAACAAACAATATGTTTTGAGCTGTTTTAGATAATTTTAATTTAAATATCTCATTTCTTATATAATAGCCTAAAGCAAAAAACAATAAATAAAATAAACCAGTATCTATCGTTCAGAACAATTTAGGATTATATAGGGTATTCCATTTCAAAACAAAGAAGCTGCTTAATGCAATAATTAATATTATTTCAATATATTTATTATTTATTTTCCTAATTAAATAAAATATTACTTCAATTGCAAATAAAGTTGGCAAAAATCAAAGAGGGATATTGTAAAATATTTGATTTCTTATACCGGTTAAAAATACTATTGCCATATTGCCAATTGTTGTATAATCATACAACGGCATATTAAAATAAAACTTATAAAAAATAATAGATATTATAGATAATCCTATATATGGAATTAATATAGATTTAGCTCTTGTTTTAAAAAATTGCTGAAAATTAACATACTTTTTAAAGTTAAAAAGGTATCCAGACATAAATATAAATGTAGGCAAATTAAATATATATGTATAACTTGTAATAGTTTTTCCAATTAAGGTATGACCTAACATTACAAATACTATACCAATGCCTTTTGCGATATCTATTCAATGTTTTCTTGGTTTTTTATCCATATTTAATTTTAGTTATATAGAATATATTAACTTAATTTTAAGTAAAAATCAATTGATTGGTTATGAATTTTATGATAAAATATTATTAATTATTTAAATACAAACTTATGGAAATAACATTTTATGGGGCAAGCCACGAAGTTACTGGGTCTTTAGCCTTAGTTAAAACTGAAAAATATAAATTCTTAGTTGACTGTGGTTTTTTTCAGGGAAACGAAGATGATTATTATCGAAACAAGAAAGATTTTGATTTTAATATTAAAGATGTTGATTTTGTATTGTTAACTCATAGCCATCTCGATCATTGCGGCAGATTACCACTTCTCATCAAGAATGGTTTTAAAAACAAAATTCATTGTACACCAGCCACAAAAGATATTACTTACTATATTTTACTTGATAGTGTTTCCATTATGGAAAACAATTGGAAAAGATACCATCGCCCTATAATATATACTCAAGATGATGTATTAAAAACAATTGATCATATCAAAACTCATAATTATTACAAAACTTTTAGCCCAGCGAAAAATATTTTTGTAACTTTTAAAGATGCCGGTCATATTTTAGGGTCAAGCATTGTTGAAATTGTTGTTCAGGAAAAAGAAAAAAATCATAAAATTGTTTTTACTGGAGATATTGGCAACACATTAACACCAATAATTAAATCAACTGATTTTATTAATGGGTGTAATACTTTAGTGATTGAATCTACTTATGGCAATAAATTACACAAAGGCGTTGATTGTCGCAGAAAAGATTTGTTGTCAGCTATTAACACTGCCATTAAAAAAGGTGGTTCGGTTTTAATACCCGCTTTTTCAATTGAGAGAACTGAGGAGATACTTTATGATTTAAATGATTTAATAAATAGTGGTAATCTCAAAAATATTCCTGTTTATTTAGATAGTCCATTAGCAAAAAACATTTTAAAAATTTATAAAAAATATAAAACTTTATTTAATGATGCTGCATTGAAAAAAATACAATCCGGAGATGATATATTTGATTTTCCTAATTTTAATATTGTTGATGATACTAATGAATCATTAAAAGTTATTAATGATAAAAGTCCTAAAATTGTTATGGCTGGATCTGGTATGTTAGTTGGTGGTAGAATCGTTAATTATTTACCTTTATTTTTAACACAGAAAAATAATATGGTTATATTTATTAGCTTTCAAGCTAAAAATACAAATGGTGAGAAATTAGTGAGAGGCCAGAAAACTGTATATATTGATGGTAAGAAGGTAAGAGTTAAATGCAATATTGCTCAAATATCAGCATATTCTTCTCACGCCGATAAAAGAAAATTAAAGTCTTTTGTTAAAAACATCAAACACCCTGAACCTACTAATATTTTTATCAATCATGGTGATATTGATCAATCTCTTGGGTTTAAGCAAAATTTATCTAAAATTAGTCGATCTAAATTGATTATTCCAAAACCAGGAAAAAATTATTTAATTTAACTACTATGATTAAAAAAAATCAACCAAAAAAATATTATGAAAGTGGCTATAATGAAGCAAAAAAGGAAAACTTATTTGATTCATTAGTTTTAACTGATTTTAAAAACATTTTTAATGCGATTAATGATTCTAAACTTGTAAATAAAAGTTTGAGTCTAATTATTGATAGGATTGATAGCGAAACTTATTCTTTTGATAATTTTTCAAAAGACGAAACGACACGACATTCTTTTATAACTATTTTTCATAATTTAATGGAAAGAAATGATTTTAATAACGTTTGTTTGTTTTTAGAACAACCGCTTATTAATCTAGTTAATTTTTACAATAAAGAATTTGAATTTTCTAAATACGCTATTAATTATTTAATAAACTATATCAATAGTTATAAAATTAAGAGTACCAATTTAAATTCTTTCTGTGATCATATTAAAAAAACTATTGAGCATTGTGGCGTTTCTGAAATGAATTCTGACTTTCATAAATTAAAAGATTTTTTAATCTATATCACTCAAAATATTGACAAATTTTGTCATAAAAATTTGCAACCAAAAATTAACAAATTCTTTAATGATATAATAAAAGGAAATCTTAACAAGAATAAAGATTTAAAAGAGGAATACCATAAATTAGAAATATTAAAAGATATTGTAGAATATACAGGTATTTTATGTGATATGTCGGTTAGTAAAAATCAAGATGAAAAAAATCAACATAAATTATTAGTATCTATTGTCGGGTTGTTTAAAAAGGAATTTGATATTAAAAAAGACAAAGAGATATTAAAGTCTTTAAATAAAAATGAATATTTTTGCCAAAGAGTAAAATATTTACTAAATTTTTATTTCAAAACAAAGCATTTTAAAAACATTGATGTAATGCTTAATTCTTTATATAGTGAATTTATTAATTTTGAAGACAGCGAGTTAAAGAAAAATGCTAGGGATTATTTTAAAGAAGCTATTAAGTCTAAAGAAGTAAAAGATAAAAAGTTCATTCATCATTTAAAACTAATAGATAAAAAATTTAGATTTTCCAAAATAGATAATAGGGGGTAATATTTTTTATTGCAAAATATATATATTTCTGTTAATATGACCTAAATTAAACATATCTTATGGGATTTTCATGAAAGAACATAACTAAACCAGTTTTTATCCTTGGTCCAATGTCAGAAATATCTACATTACCATTAATGAAAATTTGCAAAAATTTTAAAGCGGATATAGTTTTTACTTCAATGGTTTCAAGCAATGCTGTTCTTTTTGATAATCAAAAAAGTTTTAAAATTATTGAATTTACTAAAAAGGAAAGGCCTGTTATTGTGCAAGTTTTTGGTTATGATCCAGATATAGTAATTAAATCAATACAAATTATTG
>CAZDQI010000001.1:8776-20154 GCA_964507765.1 uncultured Candidatus Saccharibacteria bacterium | reverse complement strand
AAAAATTAAAACCAGATGGTTTTGATATAAACCTCGGTTGTCCTGCACCTAAAATTGTTAAAAATATGTGTGGTTCAGCGTTTTTAAAAGATCATGAAAAGGCATTTAATTTTGTTAAAAAGATTAGAGAAAATTATTCCGGAGAGCTATCTGTTAAAACTAGGTTGGGCTTAAAAGAATTTGATGTTCTACCTTTATTGAAAAGATTTGAGGAGATTGGTGTTAATGCCATTACTATTCACGGGAGAACAGTTGAACAAAAATATTCAGGTGTTTCTGATTGATCTAAAATTCATACTATAGCTAATTCCTTGAATATTCCAGTTATTTTAAATGGCGATATTACAAATTACACTGATGCGTATAACGAACTGAGCAAAAGTAAAATATCAGGAATTATGATTAGTCGAGCAGCATTACAAAAGCCATGAATATTTAAAGAATTAAAACTTAAAAAAGATATTGTTTTTAGTAAAAAAGAAATATGTTCTTTAATTAAAAAACATATGAAATACTTTTTAGATTACAACAAGGATAAATCATATATCGAAATGAGAAAATTCCTTGCTTGTTATGTTAAAGGATTTAAAAATGCAACCGAATTAAGAAAAACAGCTGTTAGTATTAATAACCAAGCTGATTTTAAAACTTTAATTAAAAAAATAAAAGAAAATAATGTTTAAAAAAATATTTTGCATGGATAGAAAACTATTTTTACTTAATTTTGTGCTAATTGCAGTTAGTGTTGTTTTTTCATATTACAATGGATTTTCTTGAATAGGGGATTCATTGAGTAGCCTTGGCACGTTTAGTGATTTTTTTAATTTCAGTTTAATTATTAGTGGTATTTCATTGGGTATTTTTACTATTTCCGTTGTTGAGAAAGATAGAATTGCTTTTTTAACCAGAACATTTTTATTAATATCTTCTATTTCTTTAGTTTTTATAGGGATTTTTACCGAAGAACATTTAATCCATTTAGTTTTTGCTATTATTTTATTTGCCGTTTTTCCTTTTGGTCTTTTGTTTCTAGGTATAAGTCTTAAAGACGGAAACAAGAAATTAGGGTTATTTACAAAAATTGTATCTTTATTTTTAATTGTTTTATGAGTTATATTTGTTATTATTTGAAGGTTCATATATCCATTAGGATTGGCTATACCAGAAATGATATCTCTTTGTGTTTGAATTATTTGGTCAATTGTATTTATTAAATGTTTTAAAGTTAATACTAATGAAAATTAAAATAGCATGATATGGTAAACATTTTGGTGAGGAGCCAGTAATTTCCGGAGAATCGGGATCAGGAACAATATTTTTTTCTGGATGTAATTTACATTGTCAATTTTGCCAAAATTGGCAAATATCCCAAGATTGAATTGGTAAAGATTATACAATTGATGAACTAGTTGATATTATGCTAGACTTGCAAAAACAAAAGTGTTTAAACATTAATTTAGTTAGCCCAACAATTTGAATTGATAATATTATATTAGCCTTAACCAAAGCCAAGTCTTTAGGGCTTAAAATTCCGGTTGTTTACAACACCAATGCTTATGAAAATATTGATAAGCTTAAAAAACTTAGAAATTTAGTTGATATTTATTTGCCGGATTTTAAATATTCATTTAATGAGCTGGGTGAAAAATATTCTAAGGTTAAAAATTATACCAATGTCGCCAAAGAATGTATATCTGAAATGATTAAACAACAACCAAATAATATTATTAATAATGTTATGGAAAAAGGGGTTATTATCAGGCACCTAATACTACCAAACAATATTGAAAATAGTAAAAAATGTATTGATATTATAAATTCTTTTGGTCAAAATATTATTTTAAGTTTAATGACACAATACAATCCGTTATATAACGCTAATAAATTTCCTGAAATTAATCGCCCGGTTAATACTAAAGAATATGAAGATATTATGAGCCATGTGTTAAAATTTAATTTTGAAGAAGTATTTTATCAACCGCTTGAAGAAAAAGCAAAAGATGTTTTAAATCCTGATTTTAACAAACCTAATCCATTTAATTATTAATATGAAAGATAATAAAAACATAAAAGAAGTGGCTATTCTTGACTGTCATGAATTAGGCACAAATGTATCATTTGATTTTTTAAAAGACTATTTTTTAGAAAATATTGTTAGTTGCAAAGACAATGGCAATCATTATCTACAAATAATTGTTGGCAAAGGATTACATTCTATTAACAATGAACCGGTTTTAATTTATCGTGTTCGCACTATTTTAAATGGTTTTGTTGAAAATGGTACTATCAAAAATTATACAGAAAACACAACAAATGGTTACCTATTAATTTATTTTTAAAAATATAATATGCTTAAATACGATATAATAATTATTGGTGGAGGGCCAGCTGGCATGATGGCTGGATTTATGGCATCACAGAATAAAAATAATAAAATATTAATTATTGATCGAAATAAATCTTTTGGAAGAAAATTATCCCTTACTGGTAAAGGTAGATGTAATATTACTCACAATGAAATGGATTTTAAAAAAATGATTGAGTACTATAATATCGAAGGGGGTAAATTTTTACATTCTAGCTTTTCTAAATTTGGTGTTAAAGAAACTTTAGAGTTTTTTAAACAAAATGGATTAGATTTAAAAGTAGAAAGAGGTAATAGATATTTTCCTAAAGAAGGTGATAGTCAAAGTGTTATTGATTTTTTTGAAAAGAATCTTAAAAAAGACAATATTGATATTTTTTATAGTTCAAAAGTTACAAAGTTTAATATTAAAAACAAAAAAATAATTAGTATAGATCTTAGTGATGACCGAACTGTAGTTGGTTCTAATTATATTATTGCTAGCGGTGGAAAATCATATCCAATTACTGGCTCAGACGGGTTGATACTTGATTTGATAAAAAAGGCAGGTCACAAAATATCTGACTTAACTCCAGCTTTAGTTCCGCTTAAATGCGAGGAAAAATGGATTAAAGATTTATCAGGGCTTTCTTTAAAAAATGTGTCTTTAAAGATTAAAAGCAGTAAAAAATCGATTTTTGGAGAAATGCTTTTTACTCATTTTGGTATATCTGGACCTATAGTTTTAAATATTAGTAATACCATTGTAAAAATGTTAAATAAGGGTAATGTAAAACTTTATTTAGATCTAAAACCAGCATTAAGCTTAAAAGAATTAGATTTGCGCCTGCAAAAAGATTTTAATAAATACAATAATTATGATTTTAAAAATTCATTAAATGATTTATTACCACAAAATTTAATCATAGCTATTATTAAATTATCAGGTATTGATTTTCATAAAAAAGTTCATCAGATAACTAAAGCTGAAAGATTGAAATTAGCCAGGACTATAAAAAATATTGAAATAACTATTAATGGTCATCTTGGATTTGAAACAGCTATCGTTACATCGGGTGGTGTAGATTTAAAAGAGGTTGATCAAAAGAATATGAAATCAAAAATATTAGATAATGCATATTTTTGTGGCGAAGTTTTAAATATTGATGGTAAAACAGGTGGGTATAATTTACAAATGTGTTGAACAACTGGATATGTTGCTGGCTCAAATTTTATAAATATTGTTGACAAGAATTAAAAAATTGTTTAAACTTTGACCAATTAATAAACTGGCTAAAAATATTATTATGAAAAAAACTATAGAAAATTTAGTCCATGCTTTTATTGGAGAAAGCCAAGCACGCAATCGCTATGATATGTTTGCAAAAATTGCTAAAAAAGAAGGCTATGAACAAATTTACGGTATATTTAAAGAAACTGCCGAACAAGAACAAGAACACGCTAAACAAATATTTAAACGCATCCAAGATTTGAAAGAAGATGGTTTAACTGACATTAGTGTTGAAGCTAATAGCACAATAGAAATTGGTGATACAAAAAAGAATTTAGAATTAGCTATTGCTGGTGAAGACTATGAATGGAATACCATGTATGCAAATTTTGCTGATGTAGCTGATGAAGAGGGATTACCAGAAATTGCCAAATGATTTAGAGCTGTTCTTGTCGCTGAAAAACATCATTCAGAAAGATATCAAAAATTATTAAAAAATATTCAAGATAATACTGTGTTTAATAAAAGTGAAGAGGTAGAATGAGTATGTCGAGAGTGTGGGTATATTCACAAAGGAAACATGCCGCCAGAAGAATGTCCTTCATGTCAACATCCTCAAGCCTACTATCAATTAAAATGCGAAAAATATTAATAAAAATTTTAAATTTCGAACATGACAGTAGAAGACCAAATATATAAATGTAATGTTTGCGGTAATACCGTACGTGTTATTCATTCCGGAGAAGGAGAATTGGTTTGTTGCAACAAGCCAATGGAGCTAAAAATTCCAGAAACAGAAGATGTAGAGACAGCATTTTTAGGGGATGACGATTTGGTTGGCTTAAAAAGTAGCGATTTATCAGACGATTTAGCTGATGATGATGAGTTTGAAGAAGATGAGTTTGAAGAAGAAGAATAAATATATAGTTGATCTGAAAAAAGGAGGTTTAAACCTCCTTTTTTATTACTTGACTTTTATTTCTAGTTTTACTATAATTTATTTAAAGAATTAAAGACTATTATGAAAAAAAATCAACAAAAAAATATACCAAAAAATAAACCTACAGGGATTGAAATTTCTAAAAAAGAAATAGATGACATAGTAAAAGAAACATCTGGATTAATTAACCCAAAACCAATAGAAAACCAGCGCAATAAAAATGCAGTAAGTTATGATCCTGAGTTTTTCAAAAATTTTGAAATTACAATTGAAAATAAAACATACTATTTTTCACCTTGAAATGAAGTTCAAAAAGTTTTTTTAACTGAGCGACTAAATAGTTTAAAAAATCTAATTTTAAAATACGCTGAAAGACCAAAAGATAGTAATAAAAAATCACCACGGTTTCCGTACAAAGAATTCAAAAGTGAAATTTCATCTGTTTTAAGAATGTTTTTTAATTACTCAAACTTGAAAATAGATTTTGATCTAGAAAATAAGCTGGATAAATTATGTGAAAAAGAACCAGAAAATGGAAGAAAGAAAAAAACAGAGCTTGAAGGGAAGATAACAAGTGAAAAACTATTAAAAGATGAAAAGATGTTAACCATTCTTAATCGCGTAATTAACAACTGATCTAAACCTAGATCAAGAGAAGATTTAAAAGCATCATTATTAGAGGAAAAAGAAGAAGAGTTAAAAAGGGCTACTGAAAAAATTATTCAAAAGACAAGAAGTAAATTTTTCCCTTATTTAGAATATAATATGAGTATAAATAACAAAAAGATAATCATTAAACAAATAGAAAATTTTGTTAGAACTATAGAAAATTCTATTAACCAAGTTGTTTAAATATATTTATTGTTTTTTTATCTCTTTTCTGTTAGTATTTAAGCACAATTAAAAAAATAAAATGTTAGATATTAAATTTATTAAAAATAATATTACTGAAGTTAAAAATGCATGTTTTAATAAAAACATTAAAGTTGATATTGATAAATTGTTAGAATTAGATGAGAGAAAAAGACAACTCCAAGTAAAGGTAGAAACAATTAGGTCTAAAAGAAATGAAATTAATGACCGCATGAAAAGTAAGAGAGATGATGATTTGATAAATCAAAGCAAATTATTAAAACAAGAGCTAGAAAAGTTAGAAGAAGAATTTAATGACACCAAAACAGAATTCGAAGATATATATTTTAGAGTTCCTAACGTTGTAGCTATTAATACTCCGGCAAATGGAAGTTCAGAAGGAAATGTGGTAATTAAAAGTGTAGGTAAAATACCTAAATTTAATTTTGAAATAAAAGACCATATTCAATTAGGGTTAGATCTTGATATTTTAGATTTTAAGAAAGGAACCGATGTTCATGGTTTTAGAGGTTATTATTTAAAAAACGAAGGAGCTATGTTGCATATGGCTATATTAAATTATGCTTTTAGTAAGATAATACAAAAAGGATTTAAACCATTTATTCCGCCAACAATTGTCAAAGGCTATACATTTTTTAATAGTGGCTTTTTTCCTTTTTTGCAAGACGAAGTATATAAAATTAAAAATGACGAAGACTTGTTTTTAGCTGGTACCTCAGAATTATCTTTACTTGCTTATTTCAAAGATGAAATTATTGATAAAGAAGATTTACCAATTAAAATTTGTGCATTTTCTCCTTGTTTTCGTAGTGAAGCCGGTAGCTACGGCAAAGACACAAAAGGTCTTTATCGTATTAATGAATTTTTTAAAGTTGAACAGGTTGTTATTTGCGAAAACAATATTGAAAAATCACAAAAATATTTTCAAGAAATGATTTCTGTTTCAGAAGATATATTAAATGAATTAAAATTACCTTATCAAGTTGTTAACTTATGTACAGGTGATATGGGGGCAGGCAAATATTACGCTAATGACATTGAAACATATATGCCTAGCCATAAAGGTTATGGAGAAACTCACTCTTGTTCCAATTTAACTGATTGACAAACTCGTAGATCGAATATTCGTTTTCAATCTAATGATAAAAAGGAATATTGCTTTGCATTAAATAATACGGTGATTGCCTCACCACGAATTTTAATTGCCATATTAGAGAATTATCAACAAAAGGATGGGTCAGTTAAAATTCCAAAAGTACTATTAAAATATATGCCTAAAAGAATTTCTGTAATAAAAAACAAAAAATAGCCTAATGACTCGACGTTTAAAAACAAAACATTTTAGAAAACAAAGGATGCGTTGTCTAAAACGTACTCTTTTTATCGTGTTTTTCTGTATAATTTTTTGTCTTTTATTCTATTTTATAATTTTTAGCGGAGCTTTTCGTATTAACCACATAAATATAGTTGGATCAACAAGAGTTCCTAATAAAGATATTCATGCAAAAATAGAGGAATTACTAAATGATCAAACTATATTACCAATTAACAACAATCTAATTTTTATAAATAACAATAAAGTTCAGCAAGTGTTTTTTGCTGATATAAACAACATCTATATTACTAAAAACTTTTTTCAAAAAACACTTAATGTTCATATTGTTGAAAAAAAACCAATAGCTAAAATTTTGTTTGAATCTAATGAGGATTCTTTATTGGATAAATATGTAGAAAACACATATTTAGACGAAACAGGCTCTATATTTAAAAGCAATTTAGTTGACGATTCAAAAATTATTAATATCTATATCAAACAACAAAATATTAATATTCCTAAGAGCTTAATTAATGAAGAAAAAATGATTCATTTTATTGGACTTATCAGTCATCTTCAGTCAGCTAATTTAAATCATTTTGAATTTGAATATTCACTCAATACCCCTAGCGCTATAATACTAAAGCTAAATAAAAAATATAAAGTATATCTTACATTAAATGAAGATATTATTGATGCCTTTAATACATCCCAAGGCTTTTATGAAAAAGAAAATACTGATATGCGTACTATTACAACCTATATTGATATGCGTTATTATCCAGAGAAACTGTATTTTAAATAAATATATAAATTGTAAAAAACCACCAATTGGTGGTTTTTTAGATTAAAAGTGGTGCCCCCAGCAGGACTCGAACCTGCGACCCTCAGCTTAAAAGGCTGCTGCTCTACCAACTGAGCTATGGGGGCAAAATAAAAAGAACGACTGTTCTTTTAATATTTTCTATTCTACTATAATTAAAGTAAAATGTCAATACTTTTATTTGAAAAAATTTGCAGTTTGTGGTATTCTATATGTATATTAAAATTTTAATTTTATTATTATGATTGAATACAATGAAGACAAGGCTCATTATTTATCAATCACAGTTATTATCATTAAAGATAATAAATATTTAATAAGTAAAAGAGCTGATTGGGAAAAGAATTTTCCTAGTAAGTGAACCGTTCCAGGAGGGAAACTGGAAAAAAGTGACTATATCAATAGTGCTAAAGATACCCATGATACTTGATATAATATTTTTGAAAAAGTTGCTAAGCGAGAAGTCAAAGAAGAGGTAGATTTAGATATTAAAAATATTGGGTATTTAACTAGTATGGCTTTTGTACGCGGTGATGGTATTCCAACAATAATTGTTAGCCTATATGCTAATTATGATGGTGGAGAGGTTAAGCTTCAAGAGTCTATGACTGAATATGCTTGAATTAGCGTTGACGAAATTGATAAATACGATTTAATCGAAGGACTTGATGAAGAGATAAAAATGTTAGATAGATTTCTAAAGGAAGGAAAAATGATCGAGTGAGGAAATTAATTGTTTAAAACATATAAAATGAAAAAGTTATTTATATTAATAGCTATACTTTTTGCGATTTTTTTAATTTTTAATTTTAAAAAAATATTTAAATCTAAAGATATTGTTATTACGCCAACTACTACAACAACAACTAAAGAGCTAGATTTAAAATCATTGGATTGAAAAATTGACACTAGCGCTCCATTTGAGGCAAGAGATTCTCATGGTACAGTTGTTTTTAATGATGCTATATGGGTTATGGGCGGACTTGATGGTAATTCAGTTACCCAAGGAACAATGGTCCAGTACTGAAAAGCACCTCATTTTGCCGATGTATGAAAATCAAATGATGGACATAACTGGGAACTAATAACTGATAAGGCTCCATGAGGCAAAAGAAGATCATTGCCATTAGTTGTTTTCCAAGATAAAATCTGATTAATTGGTGGTTATGAACAAGGCATTGGTACTAAAGGTGATATATGATCGAGCAACAATGGTAAAGATTGAAAACTTGTTACTGATCTTGCATCTTTTGGTGCTAGAGAAGGACATACTGTTACTGTTTTTCAAGATAAAATCTGATTAATTGGTGGTGTTAACTTTGATAAACGCAAAACATATAATGATGTGTGATATTCTGAAGATGGTTTAATTTGAAAGCCAGCAACAACCGATGCGCCGTTTTCAGTTAGATATGACCATGATGTTTCTGTTTTTAAGAACAAGATGTGATTAATGGGTGGATTGGATTTTGGTGACAATATTAGTCATGACATCTGGACTTCTTCAGATGGATTTAATTGAGAATTAGTTACTGACCATCCAGAATTTAATCAAAGACATGGACATATTTCCAATGTTTTTAAAGATCATTTAATTATTGTTAGTGGTTGAAGTGATACTGAGAAAACTAATGACATGTGATTTTCAAAAGATGGATTAAATTGAGAAAGGAACATTATTAATAACAACTTCACCGGCAGAGAAGATCATGGTGTTATTGTTTTTAAAGACAAAATATGAGTTATTGGTGGCATGGACCAAGATTACAAATGAGATAACTATATCTGATATACAGATTAACTTAAAAAACATTTAAATTATTTACTATGATTTCAACTTCTGATTTTAAAAAAGGACTTATAATTAAATATGAAAATCAACCTTGAATTATATTAGAGTATCAATTTCTAAAACCAGGAAAAGGCGGTGCTTTTATGCAAACCAAGTTAAAAAATCTAAAAACTAACACTAAAAGAGATATATCTTTTAAGTCAACAGAAAAATTTGAAGAATTAGATACCGAGAAGAAAAAAGCCGAATATATTTATCATAACGGGCAAGAAGTATTTTTTAACGATGAGAATAAAAAAAGATTTTCTTTATCAGCTGATATTTTTGAGGATAAATTAAAATATTTAAAACAAGGGATTGAAATCGATATCATATATATTGAAGACGAACCTGTTAGTTTTGAAATTCCAATTAAAATACCATATTTAGTAAAAGAAGCTCCTGGTGCAGCTAAGGGAAATACCGCTAGTGGAGCAATGAAAAAAGTTGTTTTAGAAAATGGATTAGAAATAGACGTTCCAATGTTTATTAACCAAGATGACATTGTTATTGTTAATACCGACAAATGTGAATACAGCGAAAGAGGCTAAATTAACAATTATTTTCTCTTGACTTCTTTATTTTTATATGTTATATTATAACTAATACAATCAAATAATATTTAATCATGGCAAAAAATACTTTAACTGAATTAACAGAAAAATTAATAAAAGATTTAAGTAATCGTGATCAAAAAATCATTAAAAAAAGATTTGGGCTTTTTGATAAAAAACCAATGACATTTAATGCTATTGGTCAAGAATTTAAGGTTACTCGTGAGCGTATAAGACAAATTCAAGAGGAATGTTTAAAAGAAATTAGATCTCAAAAAGCACCAGCCAAGCTTAAAGATTTTATTAATACTGCTAAGAAAATTTTAAAACAAGGTGGCAATGTTTTAGAAGAAAAAATTTTTATCAATGAGTTAAAAGAAAAATTTGGAAGTGACACACCTGATAGTGTAGTCAGCTTTTTATTAAATTTAGATGAAAATTTTTACTATTTCTCCGGTAATAATTTTTTTAAACCGTTTTGATGTTTTGCTAATATCGATTTAAACGATATCAAGGAATTAGCTGAAAGTATTGAATCAGTTCTTAAAGAAAAACAAGCACCAATAACATTAAATGAAATTAAAAAAGAAATTGATGATGATAACACCAAACACATTCAAAATGTTATGTATATTTACAAAAAAATTGGACGCAACCCTTTTGGACAATTTGGTTTAATATCATGATCTATTATTAATCCTCTTAATGCTAGAGATAAGGCTTACTTTTTAATGAAATATTATCTTAAAAAACCAGTTCATTTTAAAGTTTTAACTAACCATTTAAAAGAAAGTGATTTTTTGAATGCTGTTCAAGCAGTTAATCGCAAAAGAAAAGAAGTAAGTATCCAAACTGTACACAATGAATTAATTAAAGATTCTCGCTTTGTTTTAGTTGGTCATGGCCATTATGCTTTAACTGAATGAGGTTATCAGCCAGGAGTGATTAAAGATATAATTTTCCAAGTTTTACAAACTAGTAATTCTCCTTTAAGTGAAAAAGAAATCATTTCTAAAGTTAAAGAGCAACGCATGGCTAAGGACAATACTATTAAATTTAATTTACGCAATAACAATAAGTTCGAAAGAACTCATGATGGCAAATATCAAATAAAAGCAATGCCGGGTATTGGTGATGAAAATAAATCAATACTTAGTGCTTAAAAATATTTTTAATGACATTTAATTTTGGTATATTTTTATCAAAAATAATATCAACCATATTTATTATCTTCAGAGAGTTTTGGTGGCTAATCATTCCACTAGCTCTTTTTATATATTTTAGAAAAATATATCAAAATTATGTAAAACAAATTGCTAAACCACCTGAAGAAGATCCTTTGATCCATTTAGAATTAAAATTTTCTTCTGACAGCTTCAAACAACCAGTTACATCAATGAAGAACTTTTTTGAAAATCTAAAAAATATTAAAATTAAAGACAATAAAAATATAGTTTTTGAAATTAT
>CAZDQI010000001.1:7324-8676 GCA_964507765.1 uncultured Candidatus Saccharibacteria bacterium | reverse complement strand
GTATTATCTCAATTAAATAAAGATCAAAAAGAAAAATATACAATTGAAAGTGACAATGTTATTAATAAAATTTTAGGGAAACCGCTAGTTGTTAAAAAAACTGTACTTGAAGAATCTCTCGGGCTATTTACTCAGGTTTTTAAAGAGGCGGTAAGCGTTGCATCTAGTTCCAAAGAAGAGGATAAAAAAGAACCAAGTAATGAGGATAAAGAAAAAGCAAAAAATTTAAAAACAAAAAATAATTATGGTGTTTTTTCTTGTAATTTTAGAGTTGGCTATATCTCTCCAAAAGAATATATTGAAAAATTTGTTCCTTCATCAATCGGTATGTTTGTCAAAAGATTTACATCTGATCAAAATTCATTTGAAGCGATTGATAATAAAGGGGTAGAACTAAAAGTAGAATCATTATTAGATAAATGATTAACTAGTTTTTCTAAAAATCAAATAGAATTAAACATGAAGAGAGATTTATTCCAAAGAATAGTTAATCGTAAAATGGAGAAAAGTTTTTTTGTCCTCAATTCTGAAGAATTAGCTTCTATATATCACTTTCCATTCCAGAAAGTTTCAACTAAATCTCTTGATTACATTAAGAATAAAGAAAGTGCACCACCTCCTAATTTACCTATTATACAATAAATTAAAACATATTTTATGGACGGCAATGATATTACAGCATTAGGCATTACCAACTTTCGCTCTAGCGAAGTTAAGTTTGGTATAAAAAAGAATGATAGAAAGTATCATATGTATATCATTGGTAAAAGTGGTACTGGTAAATCCACCTTTATTGAAAATATGTGTTTTTCTGATATTAGTAAAAATCATGGTATGGCTATTATTGATCCTCATGGAGAATTAGCGGATAAAATTATTAACTATATACCTAAAGAGCGTGTTAATGATGTAGTCTATTTTGACCCATCCGATATTGAGTATCCTATTGCCTTTAATATAATTGAAGAAGTTCCAAATGAAATGAAACACATTGTTTCTTCTGGTTTAATGGGTGTGTTTAAAAAAATATGACCTGATGTTTGATCTGCTCGTATGGAATATATTTTAAATAACACCATTTTAGCTTTGCTTGAATACCCAGGTTCTACTTTATTAAGTATTAATCGTATGTTATCTGATAGTAATTATAGACAAGAAGTTATTTCTAAAATTACTGATCCAACTATTAAGTCTTTTTGAAATAACGAATTTGAAAAATATGATCCTAAGTTTAGACGTGAGGCAATAGCCCCAATTCAAAACAAAGTTGGTCAATTTGTTTCAAATCCTTTAATTAGAAATATTATTGGTCAAAAAGAAAGTAAAATTGATGCACGTAAAATTATGGATGA
>CAZDQI010000001.1:0-7224 GCA_964507765.1 uncultured Candidatus Saccharibacteria bacterium | reverse complement strand
CCTGATTTTGACCAAAATGATTTAATAAATTTGCCAAATTATCATTTCTATATTAAATATCTAATTGACGGTATGCCTAGTAATGCTTTTTCTGCTATTGGGTTGATTCCACTTGAACCATATGAAATTACCTATAAAAATGAAATCATTGAAAATACAAGAAATAATTTTGCTAGGAGCAGGGATCAAGTAGAAACAGATATTAAAAAATGGTCATCCTTAGAGTTTGTATCTTCTAATACTAGTACTAAAATAAAACCTAAAACAGAGTACTGGGAAACAATATGTTCTAGATGTAATAAACCAACCTTAGTTCCATTTATGCCAGATCCAAGTAAGCCGGTTTATTGTAATGAATGCTTCGAAATTATTAAGAATAATAGAAACAAAGAAGTAAAAGAAAAAACAATTATTCAAACTGATAAAGAATATATTTCTAAAAAAGAAAAAATAGAAACGGATAAAACAATTGAAGAAAGAAGGAAAGAAATAAAAGATAAAATTGATAAATCCGGATTAGCAGATACTATTAGAAATATTTTTAAAGAATAATATTTTAATTTGACTTTTAATCCTTAGTTTTGTATAATTTACATATATCTTAATAAAAATTTTAAAAAAGCATTGTGCCAAAGCAAAAGAAAAATAGCCCAAATGACGAATTGTATTTCGACATTATTCCACCTTTACCTGAAGAAGAGGAAGAAGAAATTTCTTTAGAAAAAAATATTCATAGCATTCCAATTAAAAAAGAAAGCTTTGCTTGTCGACCACATCCTAAAATTGAAGAAGAAGAGGAAGAAGAGGAGGAGGTGGAATACATAGAAGAAGTTGTTGAAGAACCAGAAATTAAATCTAAGCCTAAAAAGGCAAAAAAGAAGATAAATCTATTTTCTATATTTAAGAAAAAAACTCCTAAATTAAAGGTAAAGGGAATTAAAAGCACTTTTGGTTTTAAAAAGAAAGTGCTGGCTATTATTCTGGCTGCTATTTTTATTTTATCATCGACTTTTATTTTGTTAACATATGCTTTTAATAATGTTAATATTAATATTAGCACTCAAAAAGGATCAATCGAATATACCGGTGATATACTAATTGATGCTAATATTAAAGAACCTAATTTTGAAAATAATGTTATTCCTGGGCGCTTAATAGAATTAAATCAAAAAGTTTCGGAAGAATATACATCTACTGGTAAGGTTAATGGTGGTGCTAAAGCTAAAGGTAAAATAACTATCTATAATGCTTATAACACGTCATCTCAAATTTTAGTTAAAAATACACGCTTTGAAAGTCCAGATGGTTTAATATTTAGAATTGACTCAAGAGTAATTGTACCAGGCGCCACTTTAAAAAACGGGGAAATAGTTCCTTCATCAATTGTTGCTGATGCAACCGCTGACGAAACTGGTAAAGCATATAATATTGCTCCGACAAGGTTTAGTATTCCTGGTTTTGAAGGCACTGATAGATTCACTGGTTTTTATGGGGAAAGCAAATCACCATTTACTGGCGGTTCAGACGGAGAGTCAACCGTTGTATCAAGTGTTGATTTGAAAAATGCAGAAAAAGAAGCTAGCGATATATTATTTGAAAAATTAAAAACAGAATTAAAAAAGCAAATTCAGACCGAAGAAAAAACATTTCAAGATTCTATTATCATTAAAGTAAATAAAATTGATTTTAATGGGGCTGAAATTGGCGACAGTTTAACAAAATTTACAGTTAACATCGATGGTGAAATTAAAACAATAGCTTTTTCTAAAAATCACTATCTTGATTTAATCCAAAACAAATTACAAAAAGATTTAAGAGGGGACGAAGAGTTTTATGGTGAATACATTGAGAACGTTATCAATGTTAAACCTGATAGTAAGAAAAATCAGGTTTTAGTTAGTGTTAATATTCAATATCCAACTAAAAAGAAGTTAAATGCTAATGAAGTTATTGAAAACATTAAAGGAAAAAGTGTCCAACAAACACAAAAAATACTAGAAGATAACCCGGCAATTGAAAAAGCCAATATTAAGCTATATCCAATATGAACTAAAGTAATTCCTGAAACTAATAAAAAAATTCGCCTAGGTATTGACTAATTGAACTTTTTGTAGTAATATATAAAACATATCATGGAAACACAAAAAACAAACGAAAATGGTACCATCCGTTTAGATGGTATTGTAACAGAATCATTGCCATCAGCTAAGTTTAAAGTAGAGTTAGAAGATGGTAGAGTTATTTTTGCTTACTTATCAGGAAAAATGAGAATGCATTTTATTAAAATTCTTGTTGGTGATAAAGTTGCAATCGAGATGACTCCTTATGATGATAAAAAAGGTAGAATTGTCTATCGATATTAATTATTTGCTCGCAATGTGTCAAATTTTATTAAACCATTTATTGGTTTAATAATTTTTATCACAGAGAGAATATATATAAAATATTAAGCTGTATAAAATGAAAGTTAAAGCTTCAGTTAAAAAAATATGTAATCATTGCAAAACTATTCGTCGAAAGGGAAGAGTTTGAGTTATTTGTAGTAAAAATAAAAAACACAAACAACGTCAAGGTTAGTCTTGATTTTAATTAAACTATATATAAATTTGAATTACTATGGCCAGAATTTTTGGTATCAATATACCGGATGATAAAAAAATAGGATACTCACTACCTTACATTTATGGTATTGGTTTATCTTTATCTAAGAAAATATTAAATGATTTAAAAATCGATGAAAACATTCGTACTAAAGATATTTCTACTGATGATTTAAAGAAAATACAAGACTACATTGAAAAACATTTTACCGTTGAAAATGAATTAAAAAGAGAAATTAGAAAGAATGTAACTCGTTTAATTCACATTAATGCATACAAGGGAAATCGTCATTCTAGACGTTTACCTGTACGCGGTCAAAGAACTAAGACTAATACTCGTACCGTTAGAGGCAATGTTAGAAGATCAGTTGGATCTGGTCGTGCTAAAGCAGCTTCTCCTAAATAATAATTAATTAATAATGATAATATGGGAAAAATAAGAATTATTTCTAAAGTTTCAAGTACTGATGAAGCTGAAAAAATAAACTCAACAATTAAACAAGCAGAGGGTAAGGAAAGCAAGCTTTTAAAACAAGCTAAAAAAGGTATTATTTTTATAAATTCTTCATTTAATAATACTATTATTCAAGCTTCAGATGAAAGAGGAAATGTTATTGCTACTACCTCATCTGGTTCAATTGGTTTTAAAGGCACCAAAAAATCTACTCCTTATGCTGCATCTAAAGTTGCTGAAGCTTTGATTGAAAAAATAAAGAAAAACCTACCTTTAGATATTGAAGTTAGAATGAAAGGTATTGGTCGCGGTCGTGAAACTGCCTTAAGAACTTTAGTTAATATTGGCGGTCAAGTTGGTTTAAATATCTATCGTGTTTTAGATGTTACTCCTATACCACACAATGGTGTTAGACCTCCTAAGGCTCGTCGAGTTTAATTTAATACTAATAACTGAAATACAAAATATGATTATAAATGCTAAATGTAAAAAATGTCGTGCTTACGGTCAAAAATTATTTTTAAAAGGGGATAAATGCTATTCTGAGCATTGTATTTTAAATAAAAGACCTTATCCACCAGGTGGCACAAAACAAAAGAGACAGTACAAACGTTCCATGTCTAACTATCAAAAACAATTATTTGAGAAACAAAAAGTCAAATTGTTTTATGGTATTAATGAAAGTCAATTAGAAAATATTTTTAATAAAGCTAAAAATTTAGTTGGATCTACACCAGAAAACTTAGCTAAGATTTTAGAAAAGAGAATGGATAATATTTTGTTTAATGCTGGCTTTGGTAAATCTAAAAAATATACACGCCAATTGATAAATCATGGACATTTTGTTTTAAATAGTAGACGTCACACCATTCCTTCAACTACACTTAAAGTTGGAGACACTATTAGTATTCGTAAAGAATCAGAAAATATTAAAGCGTTTAAAAATATAAAAGAAGATATTTTGAAGAGAAAATCACCTAATCATATTAAAATTGACAGTGAAAAATTAACTGTAACCTTAGAAAAGGAACCAGTTATATCTGAAATTAATTTACCTTTTGATTTTGATACTATTGTAGAGTTTTATTCTCGCTAAAATTAAAAAACTTTTAATTAAATACAAATATGATATCTTTACCTGTTGAAATCAAACAAAAAACAACATCAAACCCAAATATTGGTGTGTTTGAAATTGAGGGATTACATCCTAATTATGGTATTACTATTGGTAATGCTTTAAGAAGGGTTTTACTTTCTTCAATTGAAGGTGCGGCTGTAACCGCTATTAAAATCAAAGGTGCTCCTCATGAATTTAGTGAGATAGATGGTGTGTTAGAATCTGTTTTAGACATTGTTTTGAATATCAAAATGTTAGAAGTAAAAATTTTCACTGAAGAGGCTCAAACATTAACCTTGTCTGCAAAAGGGGAAAAAGAATTACTTGCTTCTGATTTTGGTAAAAATCCAAATGTTGAAATTCAAAACAAAGATTTAAAAATAGCAACTTTAACTGATAAAAAATCAGAATTAGAAATAGAAGTTACTGTTGAAAAAGGTACTGGTTATAGAACACTCGAAGAAGCAAAACAAGATAAAACACCTATTGGTACTATTCTAGTTGATTCAGCTTTTTCTCCTGTTACCCGTGTTAAAGTTGATACTGAAGATATGCGTCTTAAAGGTCGTGTTGATTACAATCGTTTGATTATTGAAATTGAAACCAATGGATCTGTTACTCCAAAAGATGCTTTAGAAGAAGCCGGCAACATATTAGCTCAACACTTTGCTTGAATATCTGATGAACTTTCTGGTAAAGACAAAGGCAAAGAAAAATCAATTGATTTAACTGTTGAATCAGAAATTGCTATTAACGAAGATACAAAAATTGAAGATTTACCATTATCTAAAAGAGTTATCAATTGTTTAGTTGAGAATAAAATTAAAACTTTAGGTAAACTAATTAAACAAAAAGAAGAAAATGTCCAGCATTTTGAAGGACTAGGAGACAAGTCATTTAATGAAATCAAAGAATTTTTAAGCAACCAAGGTCTTTCTTTGAAATAATTTGTTAAAAATAATATATTATGAAACATCTAAATAAAAAAATAACATTACACAGAAAAAGAGATCAACGTCGTGCTTTAATTAAAATTATGGCTAATAATTTAATTTTATTTGAATCAACTAAAACTACTCCTGCTCGTGCTAAAGCAACACAAAGATATGTTGAACGTTTAATCTCTAGAGCTAAAAAACAAGATTTAACTTCTTATAGATATATTTTAGCTAGATTATCTAAAAAAGCAACTAACAAGCTTTATTATGAAATTGCTAAAAACTATATGGATAGAAACGGTGGTTTTACCCGTATTGTTAAATTAGCTGAACGTCGATTAAAAGATAAAAGTCCTTTGGTAATAATCCAATTAGTAAAATAATCAATATGAACAAGATAAAAGAACTTCAAAAAGATCAAGCCCATAAAGAAATTACTATTGATGCTGCCGGACAAGTAATTGGCCGTTTAGCTAGTAAAGTTGCTTTTTTATTACAAGGCAAGGCTTCAGCGGATTACGAACCAAGAAAAATTGGTAATACAGTTGTTACAGTTTTAAATATTAAAGATATTAAAGTTACTGGCAAGAAATTAAAAGATAAAATGTATTATCGCTGAACAGGGTATATTGGTAATAACAAACAATTTTCTTTAAAAGATAAATTAGATAAAGATATAGTCAAAACTTTTAAAGAAATGGTTAGAGGTATGTTACCTAAAAATACATTAAGAGATAAGCGTTTAAAAAATTTAATTGTTAAATAATATATTATGGTCGCAAAAGAGAAAAACAAAAAAGAAACAACCAAAACTAAAACACCAAAAGCAACCAAATCTTCTACTAAAACTGCTAAAGAAGACGTAATTGTTAATGAAGAAATTCAAAAACCAATTGTCAAAAGAGATACTGTTAAAAACCCTATTCACGATCTTGATAAAAAAGATCTAAAAGAATTCAAGGGTAAATATATTGAAGGTGTTGGTCGCCGAAAAACATCAATTGCCCGCGTTCGTATTTATTTAAAAGACAAAGGTTTTTCGATTAATGGCAAATCTTTAAATGAATATTTTCCTGTTAAAGAATTGCAAGATCGTTTTATCTTGCCTTTAGAATTAACTGACAATTTCAATAAATTTGCTATTGCTGTTAAAGTTTCAGGTGGCGGATTTAATGCTCAATGTGATGCTATTGTTTTAGGTATTAGCCGTTGTCTTGTTAAGCTTGATGAAACAACACGTCCTATTCTTAAGAAACAAGGATTACTTTCAAGAGATGCTCGTAAAGTTGAAAGAAAGAAATTTGGTCTTCATAAAGCTAGACGTGCTCCACAATGAAGAAAGAGATAAAATCATATTTGAACTTCAAAGAACACAACTATTGGTTGTGTTCTTTTAAATTTAAAATTATTACTTGACAAAATTATATATCTTGATACAATATATATATGCACTTTAAACAATAAACGAGCCCATGGGGGGCCACCATATATACGCCCAAGCTCGTTCAGCTTGGGCTTTTTTATTTCAGCTATTGACTATTTTTATTTTTTTATATACAATGTATGCATATATAAAAAATTTAAAAATATACTTATGAATAAAAAGAACATACTACTAATTCTAGTTGTTTTAGTTATACTAGCTATTGTTTTCATGTTAAATACTAAAAAGATAGATAACCCAACTAATATTAACGAAGATACAACAACCAGCACTACCAATGTATCTTTTGAGGCTGATTTACCAACTAAACCAACATTATTCTTTACAAGTACTTGTCCTCATTGTGCTTCTGTAAGAGAATATATTCAAACTAATGATATTTTAAGTAAAATTGCTTTAGAACAAAAAGAATTAAATAGCCAAGAAAATGTTCAAGCATTACTTGCTACGGTTCAAAAATGTGAATTGCCACAAGATAGCGTTGGCGTACCATTCTTTTGAACTGGTGAAGAATGTATTTCTGGCGATCAAGACATAATATTCTATTTCGAGAATTATTCTGAATAAATTTAAATACAACCCCCCTGTAATATTACAGGGGGGGGTTTGTATTGCACGTGTCAAGTAATTTAACTACGACACCGAAATGTATGTTTCTTAGCATTTAAAAA